>JAJLKH010000096.1:0-88154 GCA_033839205.1 Rhodobacterales bacterium
GAGAAGGCGGCGGGCCGCACCGAGGGTGGTTCGATCGACATGATCTGGATCAACGGCGCCAATTTCGCCGCGATGAAGGAAAACGGCCTGCTGTTCGGTCCCTGGGCCGAGGATATTCCGAACTGGTCCCTGGTCGACCCCAAGGCGAACCCCGCGCTGGTCGCTGACTTCACCGTGCCGGTCGAGGGGCTGGAAGCGCCCTGGAGCATGGCGCGCGTCGTCTTTTATTATGACAGCGCCCGCGTGCCGGAGCCGCCGCGAACGATCCCGGCCTTCCTGGACTGGGCGCAGGCGAACCCCGGTCGCTTCACCTATCCGCAGCCGCCCGATTTCCTGGGCACGACCTTTCTGAAGCAGGCTTTGCTTGGGCTGGTCGATGATACCGCGCCGCTTTACGCGCCTGTCGATGAGGCCGATTACGATGCGGTCACGGCACCGCTCTGGGCCTATATCGAGGCGCTGACACCGCATCTGTGGCGGCAGGGGCAAGCCTATCCGCAGAACGGGCCTGCCCAGCGCCAGCTGATGGCGGACAATGAAATCGACATCGCGATTTCCTTCAGCCCGGGCGAAGCTTCGGCGGCGATTGCCAATTTCGAACTGCCCGACACGGTGCGCAGCATCGTTCTGGATGGGGGCACGATTGGCAACGCGAGTTTCCTGGCGATCCCGTTCAACGCGAATGCCAAGGCGGGCGCGATGGTGGTGGCCAATTACCTGATGTCGGTCGAGGCGCAGTTGCACAAGCAGGATGCGGCCGTGATGGGCACGCCCACGGTGCTGGCGATGGACAAGCTTTCGGCGGAAGATGCCGCGCGGTTCGCAGCGCTTGACCTGGGGATCGCCACCCTGTCGCCCGCCGATCTGGGCCCCGCCCTGCCCGAGCCGCATCCCAGCTGGATGCAGCGCATCGCGGCGGATTGGGAGACGCGCTTCGGCGTCGCGCAATAGGCAAGGTCTGGTCTGGTGCCCGGCCCTGAAGCGAACCGGCGCGCCTGGCTGAGGCTGGCACCGGGCCTGACCATTGCGGTTCTGCTGCTGCCGGTGGGCGCGGGCCTTGTGGGCGTTCTGTCCCCTGCTTTCGGCTGGTTACCCGCCCTTGGGGGCACCGGTCTGTCGCTGGAGCCCTGGCGCGCCCTGTTCGCCTGGCCTGGTCTTGGCGGCGCGGTCTGGCTGAGCCTGGCCACCGGCCTGGGGGCGACGGCGCTGTCGCTGGCGATCACGATGATGATCTGCGCCGCATGGCAGGGCACCCGCGCCTTTGGCGTGATCGAGCGCGCGCTGTCGCCGCTTTTGTCGGTGCCCCATGCCGCCGCCGCCTTTGGGCTGGCCTTTCTGATTGCGCCGTCGGGCTGGATCGCGCGGGCCCTGTCGCCCTGGGCGACGGGGTGGGATCAGCCGCCCGACATCCTGATCACGCAGGACCCCTGGGGCCTGTCGCTGATGGCGGGGCTGGTGGTGAAAGAGGTGCCCTTTCTGCTGCTGATGACGCTGGCGGCCTTGGGTCAGGTGCCTGCGCGCCGGTCGGTGCTGGTGTCGCAGACCATGGGTTACGGGCGCATGGCGGGGTGGATCCTGACCGTCTTTCCACGGCTTTATCCGCAGATCCGCCTGCCGGTCTACGCGGTGCTGGCCTATTCCTGTTCGGTGATCGACGTGGCGCTGATCCTGGGGCCGACGCGGCCTTCGACCCTGTCGGTGCAGGTGCTGGAATGGCTGTCGGACCCTGACCTGACGCTGCGGTTTCAGGCGGCTGCGGGTGCGATGCTGCAACTGGGGCTGGTGCTGGGCCTGCTGCTGCTTTGGCGCGGGGGCGAGGCGGTTGCGGCGCGGCTGGGCTGCGCCTGCATCCGCAGGGGGCACCGTTTCGCCCGCGACGGCGCCGCGCGGGGTCTGTCGATGGGGCTGGCGCTGATCGCGGCGCTGACGGTCGGTCTTGGGATACTGGGGCTTGCGGTCTGGTCCGTCGCGGGGTTCTGGACCTTTCCGGACCTGCTGCCCGATCAGCTGACCTGGCGCAACTGGATGCGGCAATCCGCGACGGTGACGGGAACCGCGCTGGAAACGGTCGTGATCGGCGCCGCGGCCACGGCAATCAGCATCGGATTGACCATCGCCTGCCTTGAGGCCGAGTATCGCCACGGTCTGCGGCAGTCGCGGCGCGCGCTTTGGCTGCTGTATCTGCCCTTGCTGGTGCCGCAGGCGACCTTTCTGATCGGTCTTCAGACGCTTGCCATCGGGGCCGATCTGGGCGGCATGCAAAGCACCGTGATCGCGGCGCATGTAGTGTTCGTGCTGCCTTATGTCTTTCTGTCGCTGTCCGATCCATGGCGGGCCTGGGATCGGCGGCAGGGGTTGGTGGCGGCAAGCCTTGGCGCAGGGGCGAACCGCATCCTGTGGCGGGTGCGCCTGCCGATGCTGCTGCGGCCCGTTCTGACGGCGGCGGCGGTGGGATTTGCGGTATCGGTGGGACAATACCTGCCGACGCTGCTGATCGGGATGGGGCGAGTCAGCACCCTCACGACCGAGGCCGTGGCCCTGTCATCGGGGGGTGACCGCAGGCTGATCGGGGTCTATGCCCTGTCACAGACGATCATGCCGCTGATCGGTTTCGCGCTGGCGCTGGCGTTGCCGGCGCTGCTGTTTCGCAATCGGCGCGCCATGCTGGACAAGGGGTAGGCGATGACAGAGGGGTTGCGGCTGGAGCATCTGACGATCGGCCTGGGCGAGCGGCGTCTGGTCGATCTGGACGGATGCATCGCGCCGGGCGAGATCCTGACCGTGATGGGCCCGTCGGGATCGGGCAAATCCACGCTGCTGTCGGTGCTGATCGGGCAACCGGATCCGGGATTTGCCGTGTCGGGCCGGGTTCTGCTGGATGGGCAGGACCTGAGCGGTCTGGGCCCGCAGGCGCGGCGGATCGGGCTGCTGTTCCAGGACGATCTGCTGTTTCCACATCTGTCGGTGGGCGAAAACCTGGCCTTTGCCCTGCCCGCATCGATCAAGGGGCGTGCCGCGCGCGAGGCGCGGATTGCCGCGGCGCTGGAGGCCGCCGATCTGGGCGGTTTCGCGGACCGGGACCCCGCCACCCTGTCAGGCGGTCAGCGCGCGCGGGTGGCCTTGATGCGCTGCCTGCTGAGCGCGCCGCGCGCCTTGTTGCTGGACGAGCCGTTTTCGCGGCTGGATGCGGATCTGCGGCGCCAGATGCGGGAATTCGTGTTTGGCCGGGTGCGCGCGGAAGGCATCCCCGCGATCCTTGTGACCCATGACCTGGAGGATGCGCTGGCGGCGAGGGGCAAGGTGATCTCGCCCCTGGGTGAACTCAGGCAGACCGGGGGGCCTGCCTGATGGTCATTTTCAGGCGTTCCACGGCCGGTCGCCTGCCGCATCCTTGACGCGGGTGGGCAGGCCGATCTGGTCAAGCAGGGTCAGGAAAGGCTTGGGATCCAGTTCCTCGACATTGACCATGGTGCCGGTGTCCCATGTGCCATTCGCGATCAGCATCGCCGCCGCAACCGGGGGCACGCCCGCGGTATAGGAGATGCCCTGGCTGCCCACCTCGTTATAGGCGTCCTTGTGATCGGCCACGTTGTAGATGAACACCTCGACATCCTTGCCGTCTTTCTTGCCCTTCACCAGATCACCGATACAGGTCTTGCCGGTGTAATCGGGCGCAAGGCTGGAGGGGTCGGGCAGAACGGCTTTCACCACCTTCAGCGGGATCACTTCCAGCCCTTCGGCGGTTTTCACCGGCTGTTCGGACAAGAGGCCGAGGTTCTTCAGCACGGTGAAGACGTTGATGTAGTGATCGCCGAAGCCCATCCAGAAGCGCACATCGGCATCGGGGTAGTTGGCGGCCAGTGAATGAACCTCATCGTGGCCGGTCATGTAGGCCTTTTGCTTGCCGACGACGGGCAGGTCCCATTCGCGGCCGACCTCGAACATCTTGTTCGACTGCCAGGCGCCATTCTGCCAGCTGTAGACCGTGCCGGTGAATTCACGGAAGTTGATTTCCGGGTCGAAATTGGTCGAGAACCAGCGCCCGTGCGAGCCTGCGTTGATATCGACGATGTCGATGGAGGTGACGGTATCCATGTAGTCATCCGCCGCCAGACGCGCATAGGCATTGACCACGCCGGGATCGAAGCCGATGCCGAGGATGGCGGTGACGCCCGCCTTTTCGCAGGCCTCGCGGCGTTTCCATTCGTAATTGCCATACCAGGGCGGGGTTTCGCAGATCTTGGCGGGATCTTCGTGGATCGCGGTATCCATATAGGCGGCGCCCGTGTCGATGCAGGCCTGCAGCACCGACATGTTCACGAAGGGCGAACCCACGTTGATCACGATCTGGGCGCCCGTGTCGCGGATCAGCTGCGCCACGGCGGCGCTGTCGGTTGCATCCAGCGCATGGGCCTTGAACACGCCCGGCTGTTTCATCGCGGCCTTTTCATGCACGGAGGCGATGATCGCATCGCATTTCGCGACCGTCCGGCTGGCGATATGCAGATCGCCCAGCACATCGTTGTTCTGCGCGCATTTATGCGCCACGACCTGAGCCACGCCACCGGCGCCGATGATAAGCACGTTGCGTTTCATGGTGTCACCAGACCTCCTCTAAGGTTCCAGTTGCAGGAAAAGCGCCACAGCGGCGCGAGCGATCACGAGAGGGCGGCCACGAAATCGTCGTAGCCGAAGTCACGGACCAGACGTTCGGTGCCGTCCAGTTCGCGGATGGCGATGGCAGGCATCTTGACGCCGTTGAACCAGTTCTTCTTGACCATCGTGTAACCGGCGGCGTCCTGAATGCTGATCCGGTCGCCGGGCTTGAGGGCCTGCGGAAAGCGGAATTCACCGAAGATGTCACCGGCCAGGCAGGATTTGCCGCAGATCATCCATTCCTCGGGGCCCTCGTTCGGGGAAACCTTGGCGCTTTCGCGGTAGATCAGCAGGTCGAGCATATGCGCCTCGATCGAGCTGTCGACGATGGCAAGGTTCTTGCCGTTGAAGAGCGTGTCCAGAACCGTCAGTTCCAGCGTGGTCGATTTGGTGATCGCCGCCTCGCCCGGTTCCAGATAGACCTGCACCTCGTTCTGGCCGGCGAAACGCTTGAGGCGTTCGGCCAGACGGTCGAGCGGATAGCCGTCGCCGGTGAAATGGATCCCGCCGCCAAGGGAGATCCATTCCATCTTGCGGATCAGGTGGCCGAAGCGCTGTTCGATACTGCCCAGCATCGCATCGAAGCGGTCGAAATCCGCATTCTCGCAATTGTTGTGGAACATGAAGCCACTGACCAGATCGAGAACGGGTTCGATCACGGCGGGGTCATGTTCGCCCAGGCGGCTGAAGGGGCGCGCGGGATCGGCCAGATCGAAGCTGGAGGTGGACACACCGGGGTTGACGCGCAGACCGCGGACATGGCCGCGGCTGACCGCCTCGAAGCGCTGCAACTGGCCTGCGGTGTTGAAGATCACCTTGTCGGAATTGGCCAGAACCTCATCGATCTCGTGATCGGCCCAGGCCACGGAATAGGCATGGGTTTCACCGGGAAACTTGTCGCGCCCCAGCTTCAGTTCGAACAGCGAGGAGGAGGTGGTGCCGTCCATGTATTCCGACATCATGTCGAAGACCGACCACGTGGCGAAGCATTTGAGCGCCAAAAGCGCCTTCGCGCCGGAGGTTTCGCGCAGATGCGCGATCTTTTCCATGTTGGGCAGCAGATGTGCCTTGTCGATCAGGTAGTAAGGCGTGTGCAGCATCGTGCCTTCCCCCAAAATAGCGGCCCTTTGCGCGACAGGGCGGGTATCGAAACAGGAAGCGGGTGGATAGGGGCAATCGCCCCGCATATCAAGTGAAAATCTGATGACGGTCGCAGGGGGCGGGGGGCGGGACCTGGCCTTGCGGTCACTCTTCGCCGTCGACGCGACCGCGCATCGCCTTGACCTCGCCGCGCGCCTTCTTGGCCTTGATGCGGCGCTTGACCGATCCGAAGGTGGGCTTGGTCGCGACGCGCCGTTTCGGCGCGACAAGCGCGGCGCGGATCAGGTCGGCAAGACGGTCGCGTGCGATTTCACGGTTGCGGACCTGGCTGCGGGTTTCATCGACCTGCAACACGATGGCGCCATCCTTGGTCCAGCGCCGCCCGGCCAGACGGCGCAGGCGCGTCTTGACCGGTGCGGGCAGATTGGGGGAGCGTTCCGCCTCGAACCGCAGTTCGACCGCTGTCGAGACCTTGTTGACGTTCTGCCCGCCGGGACCGCTGGCGCGGATGAACTGTTCGGTCAGTTCCCAATCCTCGATCGCGATGTCGTCGTTGATCCGCAGCATGAGCCTTTTCCGATGATGCACCGCGCGACCATAGCGCGGCGGGCGGGCAAACAGAAAGGGCCACCCTTGCGGATGGCCCTCTGAGATTTACGGAGGTGGGGCCGGTTAGGCTCTCACCAATTCGGATGTTGCATCCCCAAGGGCTGCCTCAGGACTGCGCCCCCCGAACTGTTCCGACACCTCTCTCCAATATCCCGTTAGACACTAGAGCACCTCCTTTCAATTGTTTCGCCTGAGATCAGGTTGCCACAGATTCGGAAGATGTCAAAACAAAATCATGTGGTGCGCGGTGCAAGTGCCCCCACGATGATGCGGAAGGGCACAAGTGCCACCAAAGCGAGCGAAAGTTTCACCAACCAGTCGGCGACAGCCAGCGATACCCAGAGGGGCGCCATGGGGCCGACACCCAGCAGCGGCAGCACTTCGCCTGCCCATGACACGTCATTGGCGGGCTCGATGAAGGAGAGGCTGGCCGAGAAGGCGATGGTGAAGAACATCGCGGTATCGACGGAGGAGCCGATCAGCGTCGAGGCCAGCGGCGCGCGCCACCAGCGCCCTTCGCGCAGGCGGTCGAAGATGGCCACATCCAGAAGCTGCGCGGTCAGGAAGGCCAGACCCGAGCCGATGGCGATGCGCAAGGTGACCAGCGGGCCGAATTCTCCCATGATCTGCGTACCGATCAAGGAGCAGATGACGCCCACGACAAAGCCCACGAAGACGACGCGGCGCGCGGCCGAGACGCCATAGACGCGGTTCATCACATCGGTGACGAGGAAGGCCAGCGGATAGGTGAAAGCCCCCCAGGTCAGCCATTGACCGAAGAGGAATTGCACGAGGATGTTCGAGGCCACGACGATGGCGGCCATGGCAAGAATGCCGGGAAGATGGGTGCGGTTCATATGTGTGCCCGTTTTGACAAGGTTGCGGCGACTTGGCCCCCGATTGGGGGGCAGATGAGATCGAAGGCCGCCGTTTACTGCGTGGCGGGCGCGCTGGCAAGGGGTGGAGCGACGGCGTATTCGACGATTTCCGTGCGCTGGAAGAAGCGGAAGTTGTCATCGGCGATCATCGTGAGCCGGGTGCGCCCCTGCCCGTCCTGCCAGACCGAGATCCCTTCGAGGTTGTCATGCTGCCGCGTGCGGGTCTGGAACAGGACCTCTTCGGCGTTCACCCGGTCCCCGCTGATGTCGAAGCGGCGCACCCGGCTGCGAAAGCCCGGACCGGTCAGCGCGCGTTCCAGCAGGTAGAGCCAGCCATCGGGGCCGATATCCGCGCCTACGGGCAGGAACCCGCCGCTGCGCGGCAGGCTGAAGGGGATATCCCAGCCCTGCCCGTCGAAGCGGTAGACCGGAAAGGGCCGGTCCAGCGCGCCCGATCGTTCGGGAAGCGTGAAGAGATGCCCGCGCGCGTCGATGGCCAGCGCCTCGAGCGAGGAATTCATCTGCATGTCGGCGAAATCGGGATGCCCGGCCACCCGCTGCGCGGGCTGATCGGGGGCGGTGTAGCGGCGTATCCGGTGCTGACCTTCGAAGGAGACGTAAAAGCCCCCCTGCGGCGCCAGCGCCAGACCTTCGGAATCCGATGCCCGCTTGCGCAGCGTGGCGCCTTCGATGTCGCGCAACGGGACAAGGGGGCCCGCCTCGACCGCCTGCAGGCGACCGCCTGCATCGCGGATCATCTGCCCCTGGACGAGATGCCCCCGGTCGGTCAGGGCGATGAAGCGCGCGCCCGCATCATCCAGTTCGATGGCCGAGAAACCGCCGAAATCGGGGCCGTCCATCTGCCAGCGATAGCTGCCAAGGTAGGTCACGCCATCCATCTGCCGGGCCTCGCTGGTCAGGCCAAGGCCAAGAGCGAGCGCGCCAAGGGCTGCGAGGGCCAAAAGGCCCTTGCGCAGGCCGGAGCCTGAACGGGGTTTTCGGGGCGGGCGCAAATCCTGGGCGACTTGTCTATCGCGCGCGCAGCACGGCGGCGCATTGATCGGGCAGATCGGCGAGCGTCAGATCGCGGCGCGGCTTGGGCTTGGGCGCGTTCGGATCGCGTGGCTTGGGCGGGGGCGGGTTGAGAATGTTGTTGACCCAGCCCTGCGCCTCGTCGCAGCCGTCGCCGGGGGGCGGCGTGTCCTGATCCAGACAGCCGCGCGCGCCGCGCGGACAGTTCAGCCGGACGTGGAAATGGTAGTGATGGCCATACCAGGGACGGATCTTGCGCAGATAGGCACGGTCGCCGCGTTCATCCTTGCACATCTGCACCTTGGCGCCCGGAAAGACGAAGATCCGCGCGACGCGCGGATCGGAGGCGGCGGCCTTGATCACCTCGTGATGCTGGCGGGTCCAGCTGGCGTTGACATAGGCGCCTTCGGCCCGGCGCAGGGAAATGGAGGAGATATTCTCGCGCTCATTGCGGCTGAGGTTCAGGCGGTTGGGCGGCAGCATCCAGATATCGGCATCCAGCCCGATCTGGTGACTGGCGTGCCCCGTCAGCATGGGACCGCCGCGCGGCTGGCTGATGTCACCGATGTAAAGCCCCTTCCAGCCGGGTTGGCGCGCGGCGAAAGCGGACAGGTCCTTGAGAAAGTCGATGGTTGCGGGATGGCCCCAGTTGCGGTTGCGCGACAGGCGCATGGCCTGCCAAGTGGGCCCGGTTTCCGGCAGTTCGACCGCGCCCGCGATGCAGCCCTTGGCGTAACCGCCGAAGGGTGCGGGTTGTGCCGCTGCGGGTGTGCGCTGTGCGCCGAAAAGTTGCTTGGCCGCCTGTGCGCCTGCTGCATCCGCCAGCGCCATACTTAGAAACAGGGCGATCGTCAGTGTCAGGTAGCGCGCGTGGCCCATGCCTTGCCATCTCCATCCGGTTTGACCCAGCCTAGCAAGAAGAGCCCCAGAAGGAAAAGCACGATCAGCGGGGTCACGCCCAGTTGCTGGCTTTGGGTGACCGCCGTCATGATGCCGATGGACAGCGGCGCCAGGAAAGAGGTGGCCTTGCCCGCCAGCGCGTAAAGACCGAAGGCTTCGGTCATGCGGTCGGGGTTGGCTTGCCGGACCATCATGGTGCGGGAGGCCGCCTGGATGACGCCACCCGCGGCACCGATCAGCGCGCCAAGGATGTAGAAGGCGATGTCAGGCAGCTTCGATGCGGCATCGACCGGTATGCCGTAGACGCTGTCGCGCGAGACGAAGACGATGGAAATCGCCACGAAGGTCAGCACGAGGATGCAGGCGCGGATCACCCTTTTGGGGCCGAACCGGTCATCCGCCTTGCCGCCGATCCAGGCGAAGATGGTGCCCGAGATGATCGCCACGATCCCGAAGACGCCGGTATCGACCACCGACCATTCCAGCACACCCGCCGCATAGATGCCGCCGAAGACATACATCCCGTTCAGCGCGTCGCGGTAGAACATGGACGAGGCGAGATAGGCGAAAAGCGACGGGGTCTGCGGCAGGGCGCGCACGGTGCCCACCACCTCGCGCAGGGCGCGGGCCACGGCGCCGGGCGCGGCGCGCACGGGTTTCGGATCGCGCACCCACAGGAAGAAGGGGATCATGAAGACGATATACCAGATCGCGGTCAGGGGGCCCACGGCACGGGTGCCTTCGCGCTGGCTGGCGTCGAGGCCAAGGATCGGGTCGATCCCGATGAAGGTCTTGCCGGTCGTCGCGCTTTCGGCCAGCAGCGCCAGCATGATGATCAACGTGACCATGCCGCCAAGATAGCCAAAGGCCCAGCCATTGCCGGAAATGCGGCCGATCTGGTCGCGCGGGCCCAGGTCGGGCAGCATGGAGTTGGTGAAGATCGTGGCGAATTCCATCCCGATCATGCCGATCGCGAAGAACACGAGCGTCAGCACAAGGTTGAAGTCATCGGGTGCGGCCCACCACAGCCCGAAGGCGCCGACGACATACATGACCGAGAAAAGCCAGATGTAGCGCATCCGGTTGCCCGATGTATCGGCCAGCGCGCCCAGGAATGGTGCCAGCACCGCGATCACGAAACCCGCGGCCCCGATCCCGAAACCCCAGGCCGATTGCGCGGCGGTGCCATCGCCCATCAGTTCCTTGACGTAAGGCGCGAAGATGAAGGTGATCAGAAGCGTGTTGTAGGGCTGGCTGGCCCAGTCGAAGAAAAACCAGCCCCAGATGCGTCGCCGCACGGAATTCGCTGTCATACTGTCCCCCGCTCGGCCCTTCTGACGGGCCTTCAAGCCGGATAAGACAAGCAAAACATGACAGTGGCAAGTCAATCCTCGCCGTGGCATCTCAGGTCCCGGCGGGCAGATCCTGCATCGGCGGCCAGGGGCGCAGATCCTCTGCCGCCACCCAGGCGGCGATCCATGCGGGCATCGGGGGCGATGCATCCGCACCAGTGATGGCGCGGGCCGCCCTGGCGGGCGGGACGATCCCGCTGTGGTCCGTCAGGGCCGCGCGGTAGACGATGTGATTGGCGCATTCGCCATTGGCCTTCCACATCGACTGCTCAAGGTAGATGAACCGCTGATCCCAGCACAGGGCGCGCGAGCGCATCTCGACCGTTTCGAACATGCGGATGCGGCGACGATAGCGCACGCAGGCCCCGGCCATGGTCAGGCCCCAGCCGTTGCGCTTCATCGCGCCGATCAGGCCGGCGCGCTTGGCCAGCGGCAACCGCCCCAGGTCATAAAGCGTCAGGGTGCGGCCGTTGTTCAGTTCCATCCACAGGTCGATGTCCCAGGGCAGGCACATGTGGCGCGAGACATGCGTGCCGGTCAAAGGCAGGGCAGGCGCGCGGCGAAAGCGGATGAATTGGGTGACCAGTCGAAGGACGGGATACATGGGATGCTCCTGATTGCGGTTCGTTTCTTGGGTGGACGGGCGCGCGCGTCAAGCCGAACGTGGGGGCAGGATGGCGCCAGACCTTGCCACCGGGGCGCGCCGGGCTTACCTGTGGGTCAGGCTAACCCGAGGACCCGACAGAATGATTGCGCTTTACCAGACCCTTGCCCTGATCCTTGATGTGGTCTTCTTCATCATGCTGGCCCATATCATCATGAGCTGGCTTATCAATTTCCAGGTGCTGAACCTGAACCAGCAATTCGTCTATCAGCTCTGGACCGGGCTGAACCGCGTGCTGGAGCCGGTCTATACCCCGATCCGCCGCGTGCTGCCCGACACAAGCCCGCTGGATCTGGCACCGCTTGTCGCTTTCATCGCGGTCATTTCTCTGCGCGATTTCATCCTGCCCGCCATCCTGCTGGGCTAAGCCCGCCTTTCTGCCCTGTCGGTGTCTATCGCCCTCTTGCCCAACAACCCATGGTGTGGGATTAGTCGGGAAAGAGCAGATATAGACAGACCGACAGGGGGTCCCATGCAAAGCGCCGTCCCGCTGCTGCGCGACATCTTCGGATTCGACGGCTTTCGCCCGGGACAGGCCGAGATCGTGGACGCCGTGGCGCAGGGGCGCAACGTGCTGGCGATCATGCCCACCGGCGGCGGCAAATCCCTGTGCTTCCAGTTGCCCGCGCTGATGCGTGACGGCGTCACGGTCGTGATCTCGCCCTTGATCGCGCTGATGCGCGACCAGGTGCGCGCCCTGCGCGAGGCGGGGGTCGAGGCGGGCGCGCTGACATCCGGCAACACGCCTGAGGAAACCGATGCCGTCTGGCTGGCGCTGGAAGAAAAGCGCCTGAAGCTGCTCTATATCGCGCCGGAGCGGTTGGCGTCGCATTCGTCTTTCGGGATGCTGCAGCGGGCGGGCGTCAGCCTGATCGCGGTGGACGAGGCGCATTGCGTCAGCCAGTGGGGCCATGATTTCCGCCCCGATTACCTGCGCATCGGGGAATTGCGCCGCGCGCTGAATGTGCCGCTGGCAGCTTTCACGGCGACGGCGGATGCCGAGACGCAGGACGAGATCGTCGCGCGCCTGTTCGACGGGCGGGCCCCGCAGAAATTCCTGCGCGGCTTTGATCGGCCGAACATCCACCTGGCCTTTGCCGCCAAGGACAATCCGCGCCGGCAGATCCTGTCCTTCGCGGCGGCGCGCAAGGGGCAATCGGGGATCGTCTATTGCGGCACCCGCGCCAAGACCGAAACCCTGGCCCAGGCCCTGCGCGAGGATGGGCACAGCGCCTGCCACTATCACGGCGGGATGGAAGCCGAGGATCGGCGCGCGACCGAGACCCGGTTCCAGCAGGAGGACGGGTTGATCGTGGTGGCGACGGTGGCGTTCGGGATGGGGATCGACAAGCCCGACATCCGCTGGGTCGCGCATGCCGACCTGCCCAAGTCGATCGAGGCCTATTACCAGGAGATCGGCCGCGCCGGGCGCGATGGCGCACCGGCCGAGACATTGACGCTTTATGGCCCCGACGATATCCGCCTGCGCCGCAGCCAGATCGACGAGGGCCTGGCCCCGCCGGAACGGCGCATGGCCGATCACGCGCGGCTGAACGCCCTGCTGGGGCTGGCCGAAGCGCTGGAATGCCGCCGTCAGACCTTGCTGCGCTATTTCGGCGAGACGCCGGAGCCCTGCGGCAATTGCGATCTGTGCGAGAGCCCTGCCGCGGTGTTTGACGGCACGCTGGCCGTGCGCAAGGCGCTGTCGGCCATTCTGCGGACCGAGGAATGGTTCGGCGCGGGGCATCTGATCGACATCCTGACCGGGACCGCGACCGACAAGGTGCGCGAGCGCGGGCATGACGCGCTGCCCACCTTCGGCGTGGGCAAGGATTATTCGCGGCCCCAGTGGCAGGCGATTTTCCGGCAGATGATGGGGCATGACCTGATCCGGCCCGATCCCGAACGCCATGGCGCGCTGCGCATGACCGAGGCGGCGCGCCCGATCCTGCGGGATGAGGCGTCGATCACCCTGCGCAGCGATTCCGTGGCCAGGCCCGATCGCCGCCCGGCCGTGAAAACGCTTGTCTCGGACGAGGATGCGCCGCTTTTGTCGGCGCTTAAGGCCAAGCGGCGTGCGCTGGCCGAGGCGGCGCGGGTGCCGGCCTATGTGATCTTTACCGACAAGACCCTGATCGAGATGGCCGAGACGCGTCCCGCCACGCTGGACGCGATGGCGCGGATCGGGGGCGTGGGCGCGAAGAAGCTGGAAAGCTATGGCGCGACCTTCCTGGAGGTGATCACCGGCGCGGTGGAGCAGATGCATCCCGCCCGGCGCAAGATCGCGGGGCGGTCCGAGGCCACGCTTTATGACCGGCTGCTGGCTGCGCAGGCCGATCTGGCGCGGGGATCGCAGGGCGTGGACAAACCGCTGAGCTGTTCTGCCGCCTTGCTGGCCAAGGTCGCGCAACTGCGCCCGCGCGATGCCCGCGAGATGGAGCGCCTGCT
Organism: Rhodobacterales bacterium; assembly: GCA_033839205.1. Taxonomy (GTDB): domain Bacteria; phylum Pseudomonadota; class Alphaproteobacteria; order Rhodobacterales; family Rhodobacteraceae; genus Seohaeicola. The sequence continues at coordinate 13,641 of JAJLKH010000096.1, forward strand.
GGGCGACAAGCGCGCCGAACGTTTTGGCCCTGCGTTTCTGGACGTGCTGCGTGATGCGGGCTAGATCACCCGCAAGGCTGCTGAAAAGGGGAAATATATGCTGATCACCGTCTCGCCCGCCAAGAAGCTGGACATGACCGAGGTTTCGGACCTGACCCCGACCCGTCCCGATTTCGCGCGCGATGCGGAAAGTCTGGCCAAGGTTGCGCGCGATCTGACGGTGAAGGACCTGCAAAAGCTGATGGGCATCAGCGAGAGCCTAGCGCGGCTGAATGCGGAACGCTTTCGGGACTTCGGCACGATGGACGAGAAACCGGCCGCGCTGGCCTTTGCCGGGGACACCTATCAAGGGCTTGAAGCGGGATCGCTGGACGCGGAGGAGATGGCCTTTGCGCAGGATCACCTGCGCATCCTGTCGGGGCTTTATGGTGTGCTGCGCCCGCTGGACGCGATCCAGCCCTACCGGCTGGAGATGGGAAGCCGGTTGAAGACAGAGCGCGGCGCCTCGCTTTATGATTACTGGGGCGACCGGATCGCGCAGGCGCTGAATGCGCAGGCCGATGTGCTGGGCACCGACACGTTGATCAATTGCGCCAGCCAGGAATATTTCGGCGCGGTGGACCTGTCGGCGCTGAAGCTGCGGGTGATCACCCCCGTTTTCCTTGAGGAAAAGAACGGCGAGGCCAAGATCGTCAGCTTCTACGCCAAGAAGGCGCGGGGCGCGATGGCGCGGTTCATCATCCAGCGCCGCCTGACCAGCGCAGAGGGGCTGCGGGATTTCGACACCGGCGGCTATGCTTTCCGCCCGGAGCTGAGCGAGGGGGACCGCTGGGTTTTCCTGCGCGATGCGATCGCGGCGGACAAGGCCGCCTGAGCAAAGCGATCACGCGGACAGATCCTGCGCGATGTCCGGTGCGGTTTCGGGGGGCATGGCGCCTTGCGGGCAATGCGCGATGATCCGCGCGACCAGTTCGGCCTTGCGCAGGGGTTTTGACAGGTAATCGTCCAGACCGGCGGCAAGGATGGCTTCGCGGTCACCTTCCATGGCATGAGCAGTCATGGCGATGACCGGCACCCTTGGGGTGCCTTGCGCGGCTTCGCTGGCGCGCAGTCGCATGGTTGCTTCTTTGCCATCCATTTCGGGCATGGAGATATCCATGAAGACGAGGTCCGGCTTGAAGGCGGCGCATTCCGCGACCGCCTCAAGCCCGTTCGCGGCAAAGCGCAGGTCGATCTGAAGATGTTGCAGCATGCGCGACAGGACCAGCTGGTTCGTGCGGTTGTCTTCCGCGGCAAGCACACGCATGAGGCGGCCCGGGGTATCTGGTTCCGGGGAAGCCTGATCGGGCCCGCCGGGGTCAACCGTCACCACCTCGGACCGGGGTTCATCGCCTGCGACCGGCGCGGTATCGGCAGGGGGCTGGGGCAAGGTGCCAAGCGCCGCGAACAGTTGGCGGCGTGGCACGGGTTTTTGCAGGATCGCGTGCAGCAGCACATGCGAGGGATCCTGTTCGGCAAAGCCCGCGTTGGAGGTAAACAGCAGGATCGGCGCGGCATGGCCCGCGGCACGCAGGGCATCGGCCAGTTCCAGCCCGTCCATATCGGGCATGCTGTGTTCCGTCAGCACAAGATCGAATCCATCGGGCAGCAGATCAAGCGCATCCTTGCCGCTGGAACAGGCAACAACGGCGATGCCGAGGGCCTGCATCTGGCGGGTCAGGACGGTGCGGTTCACCTCGAGCGGATCGACGACAAGCGCGCGCCTGATCCCCTGCCCGGGCGCCACCGGTGCCATAGCCGGATCGCCATGCTGTCCATCGACAACCGGAAGATCGAGGAGGAAGCCGAAGACGCTGCCGCGCCCTTCTTCAGAATCAACCCAGATCTTTCCCCCCATCAGCGCGATCAGGCTTTTGGAGATCGCAAGGCCCAGCCCCGTGCCTTCGAACCTGCGGTTCTTATCATCCTCGACCTGGTTGAATTCGCCGAAGACATGTTCGATCTTGTCGGCGGAGATGCCGATGCCGGTATCTTCGATCAGCACGTGAACCTGTCCGGTATCGCTGCCTTCGGCCTGCATTCCGACGACACGCACCAGCACATGGCCCGACAGTGTGAATTTCACTGCGTTGCCGATCAGGTTGGTCAGAACCTGCCGGATCCGGCCCGGATCGCCCGTGAACATGGTGGGCATGAAGAGGTCGTAATCGACCAGAAGATCCAGACCTTTCTGGCGCGCTGCCGGTTGCAGCAGCAGGATCACCTCGTGAATGGCGCATTCCAGATCGAAGGGTTCGGGGTGCAGCGTGAGGCGTTCCGCCTCGATCTTGGAGTAGTCAAGAACATCGTTGATGATGACAAGCAGCGCCTCGCCCGAGGTCTTGATGGTGTTGACGTATAACCGCTGCTCTTCGGTCAGCCGGGTTTCGCCCAGCAGGTCGGCCATGCCGACAACGCCGTTCATGGGCGTGCGGATCTCGTGGCTCATGTTGGCGAGGAAGGCTGATTTGGCGCGGTTGGCGGCTTCGGCCTTTTCGCGGGCGCGGCGCAGATCCTTCTGGTAGCGCACCGTTTCGGTGATGTTCAGCGCAAGGCTGACCACGTCGCCCCCTTTGCCGCGCTGGTCGATCAGCTTGATGTACTGGTTGTTCCACAGACGGATCACCGTGGGTTCCGGCGCGGGCGAGTCCCATCGCGCCTGCATCATGGCGCGCCATTCGGCGGGGGCCTGCGTGCCGATGTTCACGATCCCCTCTTCGGTCAGAAGTTGCAGGATGCGCGGATAGGTGACGCCGGGCCCCACTTCTTCGAGGTCTTCGAAGACGGACAGATAGGCGCGGTTGGCGGCGATCATGCAATTGTCGAGGTCGAAGAAGGCAAAGCCGTCCTGGATGGTTTCGATGGAATGCCACAGGCGACGTTCTGCGATCTCGATCTTCTGGTGGGCGACGGAAAGGTCCGATTTCACGCGGCGGTTTTCATCCTGAACGGTCTGCACGCGCGCGCGGGTTTCATGGATTTCTTCCGACAGGGCCTGCGCATGGCGGCCCAGCTTGCGATTTGCGGCAAAAAGTTCGGCCTGCTTCAGTTCAAGCATACGCTCTGCGGCAAGCCGGGCACGGCGTTCTTCGGCCAGTTTGTTGGCAAGGCTCATTGCTGATGTTTCCGTATGCGAAGGCAGTTGCCACTCTCTCTTTCGCGCAGCATCCCGCAGCCGGGTGAATTCCCGGTAAACGCGGGCCATCCCGAACACGGGAATCCTTGCGCCATGCCATCGGGCCATGCACCATGCCGAAAAAGAGGAGGATCGCCCATGCCACGCATGACCGCCTTGTCTCGCGGCGCTGGTCGCGGCCGTTTCCTTGGGCTTTGCCTGGCCTTTGCCCTGTCCCTTCCGTGGGTAAATTCCGGCGCCCCGGTGCGGGCCGAGGGGCTGCTGCCCGAGGCGCGATTTGTCGTCACGCAGGACATGGATTTTCCGGGTGGCGACCTTCAACCGCAGTTCGACACCACGCTGGAGGCCTGCCGCCGGATCTGCCTGGCCGATCCGGCCTGCCAGGCCTTTACCTTCAACACCCGGTCGAACGCCTGCTTTCCGAAAACCGGGGTCACGACGCGGAGCACGTTCATCGGGGCAACATCGGCCGAGTTGCGGCGCACCGATCCCGGCCTGATGCAGACCGCAGCCGCGCGCGCGGCCGATCTGGCATTCCTCGGTGACGCCACGCTGCAACGCGCGCGCGCCTTTGCGCAGGAGATCGGCTTTCTGCATCCGGCGGGCGCGCTGGACCTGGACCAGATCCTGCAAGCCGCGCTTGAGCGGGCCAATGCGGCCGATCCCGGCAATGCCGCGCATTGGATCGGCGCGGCCGCCAGCCTGACCGACCGGTCCGATCTGTGGGTGGAATACGCCCGGCTTCTGTCGCGGCTCAAGCCGTCTGCCTATGACCAGCAGCAGCGCGTGAAAGAGCGCGCGATCAGCGCCGCGATCAACGGATACCTGCGCAGCGCGAATGCCGCCGCGCAGGTCAGCGCGCTGGAGGTTCTGGCCCAGCGGCTGGAGGATGCGGGGCGCGGGCGCGACATGATCCCGGCCCTGCGTTTGGCCCAGGCGATCGCGCCGCGCGCGGATATCGCCGCCGCCCTGGAGGATTCGGTGGGCAAATACGGGTTCCGGGTGACCGGCAACAGCGTGAACAACGATACGGCATCCCCGCGCATCTGCGTCCAATTCTCGGAGCCACTGATCAAGGCGGGGCAGGATTACACGCCTTTCCTGGGGCTTGCCGATGCGACGCTGTCTGTCGTGGCCGAGGAGTCGCAACTTTGCGTCGATGGTGTGCGGCATGGGGCGCGCTACCGGATCGTGTTGCGCGCGGGCCTGCCCGCCGCCAGTGGCGAGACGCTGCTGCGCGATGTCGAGCAGACGCTTTACGTGCGCGACCGCAGCCCCGGCATCGTCTTTCCCGGACGCGCCTATGTGCTGCCGCGCAGCGCCGATGCGGCACTGCCGGTGCAGACGGTCAACCTTGACCGGGTCGACCTGACCTTGCGGCGCGTCAGTGACCGCAACCTGCTGCGCGCGATGCAGGACAATTATTTCGGCGCGACCCTGCCCGAATGGCAGGCCCGCGCTTTTGCCGCCGATATCGCCGAGGAGGTCTGGACCGGCAGCGGCACGACCGGGAACAGCCTGAACCAGGACATGACGACACGGCTGCCGCTGGGCGATGTGCTGGCCGGGATGCCTGCGGGGATCTATGCGCTGACGGCGCGGATCCCCGGTGGCGATCCCTATGAGGATCCGGGAGCGACCCAATGGTTCGTGCTGTCCGATCTGGGGGTTTCGACCATGCTGGGCAACGATGGGCTGCATGTGATCGTGCGTCGCCTGTCCGATGCCACGGCGCTGGAGGGGGCCGAGGTCAACCTGCTGAGCCGGGCCAATGCCGTGATCGCGCAGGGACAGACCGACGCGCAGGGCTATCTGCGCTTTGCCCCCGGCCTGACACGTGGCACAGGACCCGCCGCACCCGCGATGATCGTGGTGCAGCACGGCGCGCGCAGCGGCGCGGGCGGCGAACAGCCGTCAGATGCGGACACGCCCGAGGACATGACCTTTCTGTCGCTGACCGATCCCGCCTTCGACCTGTCGGATCGCGGCGTTCAGGGCCGCCCGCCCAGCCCGCCGATCGATGTCTTTCTGGCGACCGACCGTGGCGCTTACCGCGTGGGCGAGGTGATCCATGCGACGGTTCTGGCCCGCGACGATACCGCAGCGGCCATCCCCGGCCTGCCGATCACCGCGATCCTGACCCGGCCCGATGGTGTTGAATACGCAAGGACACTGTCGACGCAGGACGCGGCGGGGGGACATGTCTTTGCGCTACCGCTGGGCCGTGCCGTGCCGCGTGGGACCTGGCGTCTGGATATCAAGGCGGATGTGGACGCAGCCCCCCTGTCCAGCCGCACCCTGCTGGTCGAGGATTTCCTGCCCGAACGGATCGATTTCGACCTTGCCCTGCCCGATGGGCCGATCCGCAGCGGCGACACCCCGCCCCTGACGGTGCAGGCGCGCTACCTTTTCGGTGCACCCGGTGCCGATCTGGCGGTGGAGGGCGAGGTTCTGCTGCGTGGCACTGACCAGCTTGGGGATGTTCCGCTTTACCGTTTCGGGCGGCATGACGACCCGGTCAGCCCCCGGATCCGGTCGCTTGAGCCTGCGCGCACCGATGCCGCCGGCGCAGCAACCCTGCCACTGACCCTGCCAGAGATACAGGCGGCGGGCAGCCCGCTTGAGGCGCAGATCACCCTGCGGGTCAGCGAGGGCGCAAACCGCCCCGTCGAGCGCCAGTTGCGCCGCGCCCTTACACCGGATGGTCCGATGATCGGCATTCGCCCGATGTTCGATGGCACGCTGGCCGAAGGGGCCGAGGCGGCCTTTCGCGTGATCGGTCTGACCCCTGACCTGACGCCTGCGCCCTTGCCTATCCGCTGGACGGTGAACCGGGTCGAGACCCGGTATCAGTGGTATCAGCAGTACGGCGACTGGCAATGGGAGCCGATCACGACCCGCACCCGCATCGCCAGTGGCGAGGCGGTTCTGGGGGAGCAGCCCTTTGGCCTTGCAACACCGGTCGACTGGGGGCGCTATGAGCTGGTGGTCGAGACGCGGGAGGGCGCATATGCCGCCTCGTCCATCGGGTTCGATGCCGGGTGGTATGCGCCGGCCGATACAGCCACGACGCCCGATCTTCTGGACCTGTCGCTGGACCGGCCCAGTTATCGCAGCGGCGATACCGCCATGCTGCGCATCGTGCCGCGCCATGCAGGGATCGCCAGTATCGCGGTCATGTCGAACCGTCTGATCCAGATGCAGACCATCGCGGTGGAAGAAGGCGAGAACCTGATCCCGCTGGATGTCACGGATGACTGGGGCGCGGGCGCCTATGTCAGCGCCATGGTCATCAGGCCGATGGATGTTGCGGCGGGGCAGATGCCCGCCCGCGCCCTGGGGCTGGCCCATGCCGGGGTCGATCCCGGCGCGAAGCGCCTGACGGTGGGCATCGACGCGCCGCAGGCTGCCGATCCGCGCGGCCCACTGGAGGTGGCCGTCAAGGTCGAGGGCATTGCGCCGGGAGAGGCGGCGTATGTCACGCTGGCGGCGGTCGATCTGGGTATCCTGAACCTGACCGGATTCCAGAGCCCGGATCCATCGGCGCATTACTTCGGGCAGCGCCGCCTGGGGATGGAGTTGCGCGACCTTTACGGCAGGCTGATCGACGGGATGAACGGCGCGATGGGTCAGGTGCGTTCGGGCGGGGACGCGGGCGCGCAGATGCGCCTGCAATCCCCACCACCGACCGAGGATCTTCTGGCCTTTTTCAGCGGCCCCGTGACCGTTGGGGCGGATGGGCGCGCGGTGATCGGTTTCGATCTGCCCGCTTTCAACGGGACCGTGCGGCTGATGGCGGTGGCTTGGTCCGCCGGTGGCGTGGGGCAGGCGGAGGCGGATGTTCTTGTCCGCGATCCGGTGGTCGTGACGGCCAGCCTTCCGCGCTTTCTTGCCCCCGGTGATGACAGCCGCCTGCTGCTTGAAATCATCCATGCCGACGGGCCTGCGGGCCGCATGGGTCTGGACATCACGGCCGATGGGGTTTTGCTGGACGGCACAAGCATTCCGTCAGGCATGACGCTGGCGGCGGGCGAAAAGCAGACCCTGTCCATCCCGATCGGGGCCGATGTGCCGGGCGATCACAGCCTGCGGATCGCCTTGACCACGCCGGACGGGCGGCAATTGCTGAAACGCCTGATCCTGCCGGTGCGCGCCAATGATCCCGAAACATCGGCAACCGCGCGGCTGACACTGGCACCGGGCGAGGCGCTTGACCTGGCAACTGCAACCTTTGACGGGCTGCGTGCGGGAACCGGCGCGCTGACGCTGACGGCGGGGCCGCTGGCGCGCCTGAACGCCCCGGCGCTGCTGGCGCAGCTGGATCGCTACCCCTATGGCTGCACCGAGCAGATCGCCAGTCAGACCATGCCACTGGTGACGCTGGGCAGCATGGCGCAGGCCCTGGGTCTGAGCGATCAGAATGCCATACGGACCCGTATTGATCAGGGGCTCGACCGCATCCTGACCCGGCAATCCGCCAACGGCGCCTTTGGCCTGTGGCAGGCGGGATCCGGGGATTTCTGGCTGGATGCCTATGTGACCGATCTTCTGTCGCGCGCCCGCGCGGCGGGCCATTCTCTGCCCGAGAAGGCATTTACCGCAGCCTTGGACAACCTGCGCAACCGCATCAACTTTGCCCCGGATTTCGACAGCGGCGGCGAGGATATCGCCTATGCCTTGATGGTTCTGGCCCGTGAAGGTGCCGCGAACATGGGCGACCTGCGCTATTATGCCGATCAGAAGGCAGAGGCGCTGGCCACCCCGCTTGCCCTTGCGCAACTGGGCGCGGCGCTGGCGCTTTACGGGGATCAGACCCGCGCCGACCGGCTGTTTGCACAGGCCGGACGCATGATCGCCGCGACCGGTCCAAATGAAAGCCCGGTATGGCGGGCCGATTACGGCAGCGATCTGCGCGATACCGCGGGTGTTCTGGCCCTGGCCGTCGAGGTCGGCAGCAAGGCCGTGGATACGGCATCCCTTGGGCAGCGGATTGCGGCGGTGAGCCGTGCCTTTTCCACGCAGGAAGCCACATGGTCGCTGCTGGCGGCCCATGCGCTGGTGCGCGATCCCGGCGTGGCCGGGCTGGAGGTGAACGGGTTGCCGGTGTCCGGCCCGGTGCTGCGCGCCACGGCTGCCGATCTGGCGCTGGCGCCGATCAGCCTGCGCAATGCGACAGGCGCGCCGACCGAGGTGACGCTGACCACCTACGGGATCCCGGCAGGCGCGACCGAGGCCAGCGGCTATGGCTACCGGATCAGTCGCGAATACTACAGCATGGAGGGTGAGCCGCTTTCGATTGCGGCGGTTCCGGCCGGCACGCGCATGGTTGCGGTTCTGACGGTGACACCCGCGGATGGCAGCGGTGCGCGGTTGATGATCAACGACGCCCTGCCCGCCGGGTTCGAGATCGACAATCCCAACCTGATGCGCGCAGGCGACATCGCGGCGCTTGACTGGCTGGAGCCTGCCTATGCGGAACATGCCGAATTCCGTTCGGACCGTTTCCTTGCGGCTGTAGACTGGCAATCGGATGAGCCATTCACCCTGGCCTATGTGCTGCGGGCCACGTCGCCGGGGGCTTTCCACCATCCTGCGGCCCTGGTCGAGGACATGTATCGCCCGGAATACCGGGCGACGACGGCATCCGGTCGTGTCGTGGTGACGGATTGACGCGATGAGTCGCCTTTGGCCCTTTGCCCTTGTGGCGCTGCTGCTGGTCGCGGCGGCGCTGCGCGACATGGCCGATGCCTGGATCGATGCGACAGTCCTGCCCGCAACCCTGCCCCACACATCCGTCGAGATGCGGGACAGGCATGGCGCTTTGCTGCGTGTCTATACGGTGGCGGATGGACGCTGGCGTCTGGCCGTGGACCCGGCGCGGGTTGACCCCCGCTTTGTCGAGATGCTGCTGGCCTATGAGGACAGGCGCTTTCGCGATCACGCGGGCGTGGACCCGCTGGCCCTGATGCGGGCGGCGGGGCAGGCCATCCGGCATGGGCGGATCGTGTCGGGCGGATCCACCCTGACGATGCAGGTTGCGCGGCTTCTGGAGGAAACGGGCACGGGGGCCTGGCCGGGCAAACTGCGCCAGATGCGGGTGGCGCTGGCGCTGGAGCGGCGGCTGAGCAAGGCGCAGATCCTTGGGCTATACCTGACGCTGGCGCCCTATGGCGGCAATATCGAAGGGCTGCGCGCCGCCAGCCTGGCCTGGTTGGGGAAGGAGCCCGCGCGCCTGACAGCCGCGCAGGCCGCCTTGCTGGTGGCCTTGCCGCAATCCCCCGCCGCGCGCCGCCCGGACCGCGCGCCCGAAACGGCGCGCGCTGCCCGCGACCGTGTTCTGACGCGACTGGCCCGACAGGGTGTGATCAGCGCCGAGACGGCGCAAGCGGCGGCAAGCGAGCCTGTTCCGGTGCAGCGCATTGCCTTTCCTGCGCTGGCCCCGCATCTGACGGACCGCGCCAAGGCAGAAGAACCGACAGCCCGGCGTCACGATCTGACGCTGGATGCAGCCCTGCAACGCAAGCTTGAGGATCTTGCCGCCGATGCCCTGCGCGGGCTGGGCGAACGGCTGTCCATCGCAATCCTTGTGGCGGATCATGCCACCGGCGAGATCCTGGCTTCGGTCGGGTCGGCCGGGGTGACCGAAGAGACGCGGCAAGGCTTTGTCGACATGGCGACGGCGCTGCGGTCACCCGGATCGACCCTGAAGCCCTTGGTCTATGCCTTGGCCTTCGACAGGGGACTGGCCCATCCCGAGACCCTGATCGACGACCGGCCTGTCGCCTTTGGCGGCTATGCGCCGCAGAATTTCGACGGTCTGTTTCGCGGCGAGGTTCGGGTGGCCGAGGCGCTGCGGCTGTCACTGAATGTGCCTGTGGTGCATCTGACCGAGGCGCTGGGACCTGCCAACCTGATGGCCGCCCTGACCCGCGCCGGGGTCAAGACCGCCTTGCCCGGCGGGCAACCCGGCCTTGCCGTGGCCCTGGGTGGCGTGGGAGTCACCCTGGAGGGGCTGGTGCAGCTTTACGCGGGGCTTGCCGGCGACGGGCAGGCCCGCCCCCTGCTTTGGCGGCAAGGTGATGCCTTGCCGGACAGGCAACGGATCGTCAGCCGATCCGCTGCATGGCAGGTGGCGCATGTGATGGCGGAAATGCCGCCGCCACCCGGCGCGGCGGGGATGCGGCTGGCCTACAAGACTGGCACATCCTATGGGCACCGCGATGCCTGGGCGGTTGGCTTTGACGGGGCGCATGTGGCGGGTGTCTGGATCGGGCGGCCCGATGGCACGCCGGTGCCGGGGGCCTTTGGCGGTGATCTGGCGGCGCCTGTGCTGTTCCAGGCGTTCCAGCGGATCAAGCCGCAGGCGGTTGCCCTGCCTGCACCGCCGCCGGAAACCCTGATCCTGCCCAACGCAAGCCTGCCCCTGCCCTTGCAACGCTTTGGCGCGCGGGGCGCGGCTCCGGTGGATGCGCCGCGTCTGGCCTTTCCGCCCGATGGCGCGCATCTGCCGCTGGCGGGACAGGCGCTGATCGTGAAACTGCGCGATGGGGTGCCGCCCTTTACCTGGCTGGCCGATGGAGCGCCGCTGCTGGTGGGCACCCATCGCCGTGAAGCGGCGCTGGAGGGGTTGGGCAAGGGTCATGTGACCCTGTCGGTGATCGACGCGGCGGGCCGCGCCGACCGGGTGCAGGTGGTGCTGGAGTAACCCTTGCGGGTTACTTCGCGTGGCTTACATCCGCTCGACCGCGAGGGCGATGCCCTGACCGCCGCCGATGCACATGGTGATCAAAGCGCGCTTGCCGCCAATACGCTCCAGTTCCGCAAGTGCCTTGATCACAAGGATCGCACCAGTGGCGCCGACCGGGTGGCCCAGCGCGATGGCGCCGCCATTGGGGTTCACGATGGCGGGGTCCAGCCCCAGGCCACGGTTCACGGCAACGGCCTGCGCGGCAAAAGCCTCGTTGCTTTCGACCACGTCGAAATCGCTGGCCTTGAGGCCGGTGCGCGCCAGCAGCGCCTCGACCGCGGGAACGGGGCCGATGCCCATCACCTCGGGGCGGACGCCGGCGTGGGCATAGCCCAGCACGCGGGCGCGGGGTTTGAGACCTGCTTTTTCCGCCGCCTCGGCGCGGGCCAGCACCATGGCCGCCGCGCCGTCATTGATGCCAGAGGCGTTGCCTGCGGTGACCGATCCGTCCTTCTTGAACACGGGCTTCAGCCCTGCCAGCGCCTCGAGGCTGGTGGCCTTGGGGTGTTCATCCGTGTCGAAGGCCACGGTCTGGCGTTTCACGGTCACTTCGACCGGGACGATCTGATCCTTGAACCGACCTTCGGCGATGGCGCGGGCCGCGCGGACCTGGCTTTCCATCGCGAAGGCGTCCTGATCCTCGCGGGTCACGCCATGTTCACCGGCCACGTTTTCCGCCGTGACACCCATGTGACCCGATCCGAAGGGGCAGTTCAGCGTCCCCAGCAGCATGTCGAGCGTGCGGATGTCGCCCATCTTGGCGCCCCAGCGCTGATCGGGCACGATGTAGGGTGCGCGGCTCATGCTTTCTGCGCCGCCGGCCAGACCGAATTGCGCATCCCCCAGCATCAGCGACTGGATCACCGAGACCACGGCCTGCGCACCCGATCCGCAGAGGCGGTTCACGTTCATCGCGGGCACGGTATCGGGGATACCTGCCTTCATGGCGGCGACACGCGACAGGTACATGTCCTTGGGTTCTGTATTGATCACGTTGCCAAAGACCACATGGCCGATCTGCGCGCCCTCGACGCCGGAGCGGGCCAGCGCCTCGCGCGCGACGATGGCGCCCAGTTCGGTGGGCGGGGTTGCGGCCAGCGCGCCGCCGAATGTGCCGATGGCGGTGCGCGCGCCGTCGAGAATGACGATATCGGTCATGGGAAATCCCCCCTGGATTGAATTCTGGTCACCTGTTTGGTGTCCCCCCCTTGCCGCAAAGTCAAGCCGGGGTGGGTGCGGAACGTTCCGTCACGGGGCCAGCGGCCTGCGGCCACCCGGCCCCAGCGTCCAGACCTGGCCATCTTCGAACACCGCCACGGTCAGGGGCCTGCCATAGCCCGCGCCGCTGTCCAGGTTGATCCGGTTGCCATAATGGGCGGGGGCGTCCAGCGCGGTGTGGCCATGCACGACCAGCCAGGGATGCGCCCCCGTATGGTCAAGGAAAGGGCCGCGGATCCAGAGCATGTCATCCTCGGTCTGATCGGGCAGCGGAACGCCGGGCGCGATGCCTGCATGCACGAAGAGCATGCCCGCCGCCTGATGAAAGATCGGCATGGCCTGCAGAAAGGCCAGATGCGCGGCAGGCACGGCGGCGCGCGCATCTTCGAGCATCTTGGGCGCCGGGCGGCCGGCGCCCGCATCCACGCCATAGGAGACGAGGGTCTTGTCACCACCAAGGCGCGGGTTCAGCCAATCGACGCCTGAGACCACGCGCGCATCATGGATGCGCCCGTCTTCCAGGTAGCGTTGGAACATGCGGTCGTGATTGCCCTTGAGCACGGTCCAGTCACGCCCGGCGGCCTGACCCTGCATCAGCGTTTCGATCACGGCGCGGCTGCCCGGTCCGCGATCCACAAGATCGCCCAGGCTGATCAGCGGCGCATCCGCCCCGCCATCGGCGGCGATCAGATTCAGCGCGGTGTCCAGCATCGCGATCTCGCCATGAATGTCACCGATCACGTAAAGCGGGCCGGTCATCGCATCACCTTTCCCCAGGGTCCTGCGCATAGCCTTATCCGATATGCCGGAAGGCCGGAAGGGACCGTACTTTGCAGAATGGCGGGTTTGGGGCATGATGCCCCCGTGACCCGCCGCAAGAGACGGGCACCCGTAACCAGTTCCTGGAAACACCAAGGATGTGGCCCTGCGCCCTGTTCCGTGATCGCAGGAAAGTCCGCATCCCCGTCAGTCAAGACGGATAACGGAAAGGACAAGGATATGAGGGGTATAGCGTTCTATTTTCTCTGCGCCGCCATCGTGGCGGTTCTGATCGGCATGGGCTGGGGGATCCAGATGTCGGCCGCGGGCGATCACAAGCTGGCCGGTGCGCATGCGCATCTCAACCTGGTGGGGTGGGTCACGCTGTCGATCTTTGCCTTCTATTACCATCTGGTGCCCGCGGCGCAGGAAGGGTGGCTGCCGAAACTGCATCTGGCCTGCGCCATTGGCGGGCTGGTGCTGCTGGTGCCCGGGATCGTCATGGCGATCAGGGGGCAGGACATGACCCTGGCCAAGGCGGGGTCCGTGCTGACGCTGGCGTCAATGGCGCTGTTCCTGCTGGTGGTCTTGAAACAAGGGATGCAACGGGATCAGGCCGCATGAAGCCCTGACGAAAAACGCCGCCCCTGCGAGGGGCGGCGTGTTCTTTTTCATGGAAAGCGTGGTGATCAGTTCACATCGAATTCCAGCGGTTTGACCTGCTGGAACAGACCCGTGTCCTTCAGCGCCTTGCAGACAGCCTCGTTCACGGCCTCGTCGACATAAAGGATCGCGATCGCCTCGCCGCCCGCCGCGGCGCGGCCGAGGGTGAAGTTGGCGATGTTCACGCCGGCCTTGCCCATCGTGGTGCCCAGCGCGCCGATGATGCCCGGCACATCCTCGTTCGTGGTGTAGAGCATATGCGCCCCCACCTCGGCATCGATGTTGATGCCCTTGATCTGGATGAAGCGCGGCTTGCCATCGCTGAACACCGTGCCCGCGATGGAGCGTTCACGCTTTTCGGTCACGACCGTTACCTTGATGTAGCCGTCGAAGGCGCCCGATTTGTCCTGGTTCGTGGTCGAGATCTTGACGCCGCGTTCCTTCGCGATCACCGGCGCACTGACCATGTTCACATCGGGGTTCACGCGCTTCATGATGCCCGCGACCACGGCCGAGTTCAGCGCGGCGAGGTTCATTTCGGCGACGACACCATCGTAAAGGATGTTGATCGCCTTGATCGGCTCGTCCGTCATCTGGCCGATGAAGCTGCCCAGGTGGCCTGCCAGCTTGACCCAGGGGCCCATGACCTTGGCTTCTTCGGCGGTGACCGACGGCATGTTCAGCGCGTTGGTCACGGCACCGGTCAGCAGGTAATCCGACATCTGTTCGGCCACCTGAAGGGCCACGTTTTCCTGTGCCTCGGTGGTGGATGCACCAAGGTGCGGCGTGCAGACGACGTTGGGCAGGCCGAACAGCGGGTTTTCGGTTGCGGGTTCGACGGAAAACACGTCGAAGGCGGCACCCGCCACATGGCCCGATTTCAGCAGATCGGCCAGCGCCTGTTCGTCCACCAGGCCGCCACGGGCGCAGTTGATGATGCGCACGCCGGGCTTGGTCTTTTCAAGGTTCTCGCGGCTGAGGATGTTGCGGGTCGCATCGGTCAGCGGCACGTGCAGCGTGATGAAATCGGCGCGGCGCAGCAGCTCTTCCAGTTCGACCTTCTCGACATGCATCTTCGATGCTTTCTCGTCCGAGAGGTAGGGGTCATAGGCGATGACCTTCATGTGCAGGCCGCGCGCGCGGTCGCAGACGATGCCGCCGATATTGCCCGCGCCGATCACGCCCAGCGTCTTGCCGGTCAGTTCGACACCCATGAATTTCGATTTTTCCCACTTGCCCGCATGGGTCGAGGCGGAGGCCTCGGGGATCTGGCGCGCCACGGCGAACATCATCGCGATGGCATGTTCGGCGGTGGTGATCATGTTGCCGAAGGGCGTGTTCATCACGATCACGCCGCGTCTGCTGGCCGCGTCCTTGTCGACGTTGTCGACACCGATGCCGGCGCGGCCCACGACCTTGAGATTGGTCGCGGCCTCAAGCACCTTTTCGGTCACCTTGGTGGCCGAACGGATCGCCAGGCCATCGTAATTGCCGATGATTTCCAGCAGCTTTTCCTTGTCCTTGCCCAGCTTGGGCTGGAAATCGACGTCGATCCCGCGGTCGCGGAAGATCTGCACGGCGGCATCGGACAATTCGTCGGAGATGAGAACTTTGGGAGCCATGTCAGTGGTCCTTCGATATGAATGAGAGAGGAGCGGGGCGCGCATCAGCGCGCACCCCGGAAAGAGCGGGGATCAGCGGATCAGGCGGCTTCGGCCTGGGCTGCGATCTCGGCCTCGAAGGCCCATTCCAGCCAGGGCAGAACGGCCTGCACATCGGCGGTTTCCACCGTGCCGCCGCACCAGATCCGAAGGCCCGCGGGCGCATCGCGATAGGCGCCGATATCGAGCGCGACACCTTCGGATTCCAGCCGCTTGGCGACAGCCTTGGCGAAGGCGGCACCGTCCTTGATGCGGTCATCGGTGAACTTGAGACAGACGGATGTGTTGGACCGCGTGGCAGGATCAACGGCCAGGTTGGCGATCCAGGGACGGGTTTCGCAGAAATCCCAGATCGCGCCGGCGTTCGCATCGGCGCGCGCCATCAGCCCCTTGAGCCCACCGACCGAGCGCGCCCAGTCGAGTGCGACCAGGTAATCCTCGACCGCCAGCATCGACGGCGTGTTGATCGTCTCGCCGACGAAGATGCCTTCGTTCAGCTTGCCCTTGGAGGTCAGGCGGAAGATCTTGGGCAGGGGCCAGGCGGGTGTGTAGCTTTCCAGACGCGCGACGGCGCGGGGGCTGAGGACCAGCATCCCATGTGCCGCTTCGCCGCCCAGCACCTTCTGCCAGCTGAAGGTGGTCACATCCAGCTTATCCCAAGGCAGGTCCTGCGCGAAGGCGGCCGAGGTTGCATCGCACATCGTCAGACCCTTGCGGTCCGCCGGGATCGCATCGCCATTGGGCATGCGCACACCGGATGTGGTGCCGTTCCAGGTGAAGCAGACGTCACGGTCGTAATCGAGCGCGGCCATGTCCACGATCTCGCCATAGGGTGCTTCATGCACGCGGGCGTCGATCTTGAGCTGTTTGACGGCGTCGGTGACCCAGCCCGCGCCAAAGCTTTCCCAGGCGACCATTTCGGCAGGGCGTTCGCCCAGCATGGTCCACATGGCCATTTCAAAGGCGCCGGTATCCGAGGCGGGAACGATCCCGATGCGGTAATCGGACGGAATGCCGAGGATCTCGCGTGTGCCCTCGATGGCGGCCTTTAGCTTGGCCTTGCCGATACCTGCGCGGTGGCTGCGGCCCAGGGGCGCGTCCGACAGCAGATCAAGCGAGAATGTGGGGATTTTGGCGCAGGGGCCAGAGGAGAACCGCGGATTGGCCGGCCGCGATGCCGGTTTCGTCGTCGTCATTGATGCTATCCTTCCAGATAAGCGCCCCCCGTTGGGGAGGGGTGTCCCATCGCCGGAAATAGAAGGGTTCGGATGCTTTCACAACGGGAAAAATGGCGCTATAGCGCCGCATCACGCACAATTTGCGACATCACCATCCACGATCGGAAACACGCCCATGTTCATTGCCACGGTTCTTGCCAATCCCGTCACGCGCAACCTGGAAGGTTCCTTGCTGGACAGCCTGCGCAATGCCTGGGGTGGTGGCGATGTGGTCTGGCTGGATCCCGACGTGGCGGCCGAGTTTTCCCTGCCTGCAATTCCCGGCAATCGCTGGCAGGTCTGGGAGGATCTGCAAGGCATCGGGCTGGACCTTGTGGTGCAGCCCGTCGCGGGGCGGCGCAAGCGGATGCTTCTGGCCGATATGGACAGCACGATGATCCAGCAGGAATGCATCGACGAACTGGCCGACATGGCCGGTGTGGGCGCGCATGTGGCTGACATCACCGCGCGCGCCATGAATGGCGAGCTGGATTTCGAAGAGGCATTGCTGGAACGTGTGGCGCTGCTGCGTGGCCTGGACGAAGGCGTGATCGCGCAGGTGCTGCGCGAGCGGATCACCTTCATGCCGGGCGGCGCCGAACTGGTCGCCACGATGAAGGCCAGTGGCGGACATGCGGCGCTGGTGTCGGGTGGTTTCACCGCCTTTACGACGCGCGTGGCCGAGGTGCTGGGCTTTGACGAGCATCGCGCGAATACACTGCTGGTCGCGGATGGCAAGCTGGCCGGAGACGTGGCCCGCCCCATCCTTGGACGGCAAGCCAAGATCGAGGCGCTGGAACAGATCAGCGCGCGGCTGGGCATCGCGGAATCCCATGTAATCGCCGTGGGCGACGGGGCCAATGATCTGGGGATGCTGGGGCGCGCGGGCACCGGCGTCGCATTGCATGCCAAGCCCAGCGTGGCCGCGCAATGCGATGTGCGGATCAACCATGGCGACCTGACCGCGCTGCTGTTCATCCAGGGCTATGCACGATCGGATTTCATCAAGACGCTTGCCTGATTCCCGGCCAAACGTTAACCTGGCGTTAACCTTCGCTGCCGCGTTTCAACAAAACCTGGGGGGCTTGTTGACAAGGGCCCAGGTTAGTGCCGACGATCGAGATCTTCGCCACAGGCGACGAAATAGGCACCTTTAGCAGCGTGTCATCATCCGGTAATTCCAACGGGATGAAGGTGACGTTGGGGGGCGTGCAGCCGCTGGGCAGTGCGACGGACGTGTTTCGGATCGTGATCCGGCAAGTCAACACCGGCGGCGCCTTGTTTCAGAACGGGCAGTTGGTCGACATTTATGCCTGGCCCGATACCGATCCGCCTTCACCGCCGATCTATTCCTCGCTCAACCCGCAGCATGATCAGTTCCAGGGCCGCGCCTCGTCGGCGGAGCATCAGATCTTTACCAGCGCCGGGGTAGTGCTTGACCTCAACGGGATCACGGCGGGCACGCTGCAATATGGTCCCGGCATCAACCCTCCGCGCGATCAGCAACTGTCGTTTACCAGTTTCTCACCCGATCCGCCCGTCTTTCCATGCTTTGCCGCGGGCACCCTGATCGAGGCAGAGGGCGGACCGAGGGCGGTGGAAACCCTGAGAGAAGGGGATCTGGTGCTGACCGCCGACAACGGGCTGCAACCGATCCGCTGGATCGGACAGCGCCGGGTCTCGGGACTGGATCGTCTGGCGCCGATCCTGATCAAGGCGGGCGCCCTGGGCAATTACCGTGACCTGCTGGTATCGCCGCAGCACCGGATGCTGATGCAGGATTGGCGCATGCAGATCTATTTCGCCGCACCGCAGGTTCTGGTGGCGGCAAAGCACCTGGTGAACGGCAAAACCATCACATTGGCCCCAAGGCAGCAGATCACATATGTCCATCTGGCCTTTGACCGGCACGAGATCATCTTTGCCGAGGGCTGCCCCAGCGAAAGCCTGTTTCTGGCCGATGAATCCATGGCTTCTCTTGGTGCAGAGGCGTTGGCCGAACTGAGAGAGATCTTTCCCGAGTTGCGTGATCACGCGCCCGGCGGCAAGGCCGCGCGGGCGTTCCTGCGCGGATGGGAAGCCGCGTTGGTCGCATGATCCTGCCCCAAACCGGCAATCAGGCGAAGGCGGCGCCCGGTCGGATCATCCCGGTCGCGATCCCGCGACGGTTCAGGATCGGCGCATTCAGAAACTGGCGCGTCGCGGGATGATCGGCATCCAGCACCCCGAGGCGCACGAGGATCGCGGCGATCGCGCATTCCGCCCCGCGCGTCGTGCCATCCGTGATCTTGAGCGCCACGCCCAGTTTCCGTTCGGGGATGATGGCGATGAAGAACGCCTCTGCCCCGGTCTTGAGCGCGACGCGCCCGTTCATCGCGCGCATCAGCAAGGTGCAGGCGCGGCCTTCGCCGGCGACCAGTTCGGGAAAGGTCACCATCGCCTGCACCAGGCGCGCAGCCGCGCTTTGCTGGGTGCCCGCCCCCTCATGGGCGGCGGCGAAGAAGGCCATCGCGCGGGCCATACCATGCAGGGAGGTGGCGAAGTTCGGGGCGGAACAGCCGTCGATGCCGTATCCCGGGCTTGTCTCTGCGGTGATTTCCTCGAAAGCTTCAAGGCAGGCGCGCTGCACCGGGTGATCGGGGTCGACATAGTCCGCGCCACCGCGCAGGTGGCGGTTGAGCGTCAGGAAACCTGCATGTTTGCCCGAACAGTTGTTGTGAATCTGACAGGGTTTTTGCCCCGCGCGGATCAGCGCATCGCGCGCCGGCAGATCGGCGGGTTCCTGCGGCCCGCAGCGGAAATCATCGACGGTGCATCCGATATGATCCAGCCAGCCTTTCACCCGGTCCGTATGGATCGCCGCCCCCTGGTGGCTGGCGCAGGCAAGGGCCAGGTGTTCGGGCCACAGCCGCGCGGCATCGGCCGCACCGCTGGTGATCAGCGGCATGGCCTGCAACATTTTCGAGGACGAGCGCGGCATGACCACCGCCTGCGGATCACCCCATGCTTCGACGATCCCGCCCGAAGCATCGCAGATCACGGCATGACCATGATGGATGCTTTCAAGAAAGGGGCCGCGCCAGATCTCGGCCATGGGAACTGGGGGGGTCATCGATTGCTCCTTTGTAAACTCTGCGCGATCCTTGGAGATGGCTGTGCGATTTTCCGCCAACAGCACTTTCGCATGTGGCAGCTTTCAGGCTATTGTTGCAAGGTCGAGAAGAACATGGGTCAAGCGCGAATGCCGAAAACGGCGGGCCTGACCCATCGCGGAATTGAGGCACGTACGGCTTGGAGGCTGGACAGATGACATCAAGACTGGCGCGCGGTTGGATCTGCGCAAGTGTCGGGGCGGTGATGGCCCTTGCAGCGACCGGAGCATGGGCGCAACAGACAAGCACAAACCAGGTGGCTGCCAAGACGGATTGGAGCGTTTTCGAGGACGCCGATCCCAAGGAATGCTGGGCGGTATCTTCGCCCAAGGAAACGGTGAACACGCGTGATGGCCGCGTGGTGGCCGTGCAGCGCGGTGAAATCCTGCTGATGACCTTCTACCGCCCTGCGGCCGGGGTCAGCGGCCAGGTGACCTTCACGGGCGGCTATCCTTTCGCCTCGGGGTCGACCGTGAACCTGAACATCAACGACACCCAGTTCGAGCTTTTCACCGAGGGCGAATGGGCATGGCCTGCATCGGCCGAGGATGATGCCAAGATCATCGCCGCGATGAAAGGCGGCTCTTCCGCCATTCTGACGGCGCGGTCGTCGCGCGGGACGGTGACCAAGGATACATTTTCCTTGCTGGGCTACACGGCCGCCACCGAAGAGGCCGCGCGCCGCTGCCAGTAACGGGCGCGCCTGACCAGACCAGGGCAGCCCCATGCGGGCTGCCTTTTCACATTTGAAACTTGGCTTTGGATTCGCCGCGCGAATCCTGTATGACCCCGCTCTGTTTCCAAGCCCGCTCTGTTTCCAGGGATGCAAAGCCGATGACCGCCACCGCACCGATCACCCAGGATGTGATGACCATTCCGCGCAAGCTGCCCGATGGTCCCGTCAACCTTGTCGGATTGACCCGTGACGCGATGCGCGCGGCACTGATCGCCCATGGCACGCCGGAAAAGCAGGCCAAGATGCGCGTGGGCCAGATCTGGCAGTGGATCTACCAGAAGGGTGTGCGCGATTTCGACCAGATGACCAACCTGGCGAAACCCTACCGGCAGGAACTGGCGCAGCATTTCACCATTCAGGTACCCGAAGTCGTGACCCGTCAGCTGTCGGAAGATGGCACCCGGAAATACCTGGTCCGCATCGCCGGGGGGCATGAGGTCGAGGTGGTCTATATCCCCGAGGAAGGGCGCGGCACGCTGTGCATTTCGTCCCAGGTAGGCTGCACGCTGACCTGTTCGTTCTGCCACACCGGCACGCAGAAACTGGTGCGCAACCTGACCGCCGCCGAGATCATCGGCCAGGTCATGGTCGCGCGCGACGACCTGGGGGAATGGCCCGCACCGGGGCGCAACCCCAAGGACGAGACGCGGCTGCTGTCCAACATCGTGCTGATGGGCATGGGCGAGCCGCTTTACAATTTCGACAACGTGCGCGACGCGATGAAGATCGCGATGGACCCCGAGGGCATCAGCCTGAGCCGTCGCCGGATCACCCTGTCCACATCGGGCGTGGTGCCGGAAATCGCGCGCACGGCGCAGGAAATCGGTTGTCTGCTGGCTGTCAGCTTTCACGCCACGACGGACGAGACACGCGACAAGCTAGTGCCGATCAACAAGCGCTGGAACATCGCGGCGCTGCTGGACGCGCTGCGCGAATACCCCAAGGCGTCGAATTCCGAGCGGATCACCTTTGAATACGTGATGCTGGCCGGGGTGAATGACAGCGACGAAGACGCCCGCCGACTGGTCAAGCTGATCGAGGGAATTCCCGCGAAGATCAACCTGATCCCGTTCAACGAATGGCCCGGCGCACCCTACAAGCGGTCGTCGAACAACCGCATCCATGCCTTTGCCGACATCATCTACAAGGCAGGTTACGCAAGCCCCATCCGCACACCGCGCGGCGAGGATATCATGGCGGCCTGTGGGCAGCTGAAATCGGCCACGGAACGCGCCCGCAAGACGCGCGCGCAGATCGAAGCGGAAGCCGGGCTGCGCTGATCGGTCAGCATTGCGGAAGCTGTCGCGCCAATCAACCGACGCTGCCTTAATTGTTTCGGTTTGCCACGCAATCGCCCTGATCCGGTAGAATTGGCGCCAAAATCTTTGAACAGACTGTTTCCTGTAGAGAGTTATTCAACAGGAGTTCGGGACATGTCCGTCATCCAAGCCAGCGACGCCTTCATGGCCGCGCAAGTTCTTGACCTGGTGCTGAGCGAGCGCCGCAAGGCGTTGTCGCCGCGCGAGTGGAAACACCGCCTTGCCGGTTACGGCTACAACCTGATGCAATCGGACGAGGGCGTGGTTGTCACCAGCATTCGCACGGGCACACAGGTCTGCGCCGTTCCCGGTGAAATGTCGGTCTGACGGCAACACCCATCCGCCCGGCGGGTTGTGTGGCGCCTTGCTGTGTTGTCACGCCTATTCGCTGATCCGCGCCACGACAAGCGGATCCTGCTGATCGTTCGAGAACAGCAAAAGCGCGCCGTTCGGATCAATGTCGAACCGGCTGATCCGTTGCAGATCGGCAAGGAACCGTTGTTCCTGCTCCATCAGATCCGGAGCACAGGCCATACGCGTGGATGCGGCGGGTCCGATGCTCAGGCCTTCGCCGCTCAACTCGAACGCGGCATTGTAGCGATTGCAGCCGCTGCGCCCGGCAAGCCGCCGCGTGACCGCATCGAATTCCAGCGTCACGACGGAATCGGCCACAAGCCCGGCGCCACCGATCTCTTGAACGATCCATTCCACACCGGCCAGCAAATCCATCGATTCGCCACCGCAGCCGTCCAGGGTTCGGTCCTGCATGGTCACACTCACGGTCTGGGGAAAGGGTGTACCCGACATCAGGTCATGGCAGATCGTTTCGGACAGGCGCACCACCATGCCCTGGGCGGCCATGTCAAAGACGAAATCCGCCCCGGCCAGCGCTGCCCGCGGCAACTTGGCGCGCAAGGGGGTCTGCCCGATGTTCGGGATCAATTCGACCATGCCGCCCACGATCGTCAGCGACCAGAAGGGTTCCGTTCCGCGGGCGCGGTAGGGTTGTTCGGGTTCCGGGGGAACGGCCACGCATTCCGGCAGAACCTCACCCTCGAGCGAGACCAGCGCGGTATCGCCTTTCGTCCAGTAATAGGTGCCCGGATCTTGCGGATCCTCGAACTTGGCCCCCGATGCGGCGGTAACCTGCGACAGGACCAGACGGTCGGTATCGGTTTCCAGCACGGCGCGATCTTCGAAGAAGCCAACCTTCAGCCGCGTGTCGCCGCAGCGCAGGGTGCTGGCAAAGCCCATCGGCTGATACCGGTTCATGACCACATCGCCCAGCGCCACAGGCGCCGTGCCTGCCGGCACCACGATGGCATCGCTGACCCACAAAGGCTGCCCATCCAGAACGAGTGCCGCGCGAATCGTCGCGCTGACTCCATCGGGCAGCGTCATGGAAAACGGGATCGGCACCTGCCGCCCGCCGGATTGAAACCGTGCCTCGGCAAGGGGGGTGTCCTGCAGCCCCCTGGCTTCGATCACGATATCGACGCCGGGAGGCAAGGCATCGCGCGTCAGGTAGGTGAGGGCACCGTCAAGGTTGCGGGCTTCGGCCGCGCCGACCAGCAAGGACACCGCCACAACACAGCTGCCGAAAACGCGCATCACCCCGGCTCCTTCCGAAAAGCTGCCGCTTGCGGGTCAGTATAGATAACCGGCTTGCGCGCTCAATCCCTTGAAGCCGGGCGCGCCGGTTTTTGCCTGTCAGCGGTGCATCATGGTCCGCCGGTCAGCGCCCCGGAATGGCCGCGCGCTTTTCACCGGCGCCTTCCCAGTCCGTCATGGCGGCAATCGCTTCGTCCGCGGTTTCGACGTAATGGAAGAGCGACAGGTCTTCGGCCGAGATCGTACCAGCCTCGGCCAGGGCATCCCAGTTGATGATGCGCTGCCAGAATGCCTTGCCGAACAGCAGGAAGGGCACGCGCTTCATGCGGCCCGTCTGGATCAGCGTGAGGCTTTCGAACATCTCGTCCAATGTGCCGAAGCCGCCGGGAAAGACACAGACCGCATTGGCCCGCATCAGGAAATGCATCTTGCGGATGGCGAAATAGTGAAAGTTGAAGCACAGGTCGGGCGTGACGTATTCGTTGGGCGCCTGTTCATGCGGCAAGACGATGTTCAGGCCGATCGAGATGCCGCCCGCCTCGCGCGCGCCACGGTTGCCCGCCTCCATCACGCCGGGGCCGCCCCCGGTGGTGATGATGTTGCGGTGCCCCCCGGATTCAAGCGATGCCTGGGTTACGAGAAAGGCAAAGCGGCGCGCCTCGTCATAGTAGCGGGACAGGTCGGCGAGTTTCCTGTTCGAGGCTGCCGCGGCTTTGTCGGGGGCCGGGATGCGCGCGCCACCGAACAGGACCACGGTGCTTTCGACGCCGTATTCATCCAGCAGCATCTGCGGTTTCAGCAATTCTAGCTGCAGGCGGACCGGGCGCAGTTCATCGCGGCACAAGAATTCGTTGTCGGCGAAGGCCAACCGATAGGCCGATGACCGCGTCTGTTCGGTTTCGGGGACGCCATGGGCTGTCTTGATATCCGTATGCGCGTCGCGAAACGGGCTGCTGCGGTCTTCGTTCATCGGGGTCGCTTTCCTGAAGGGCCTTTTGCCGGGGTATCAAAGCCGAAGCCGCAAGACCAGTGACGTTGGAGTGAGAGCGCCCCGGAGGCGGCCACGCCGTTGCGATTGCGCGCGGGGGCGCTTGGCCTTATAGGCGTCCGAAACCCTTTTCACAGCACGGAGACGCAGACATGTCGAACGCCGCCCTGGAAACAGCCATCGAAGCCGCCTGGGACGCCCGCGACGGCATTACCCCCGCCACAAAGGGCGAGACGCGCGATGCAATCGAAGCAACGCTGGATGCGCTGGACAGCGGCAAGCTTCGCGTGGCGGAGCGTCAGGCGGACGGTCAGTGGCATGTGAACCAGTGGGCCAAGAAGGCCGTGCTTCTGGGTTTCCGCATCAAGGACATGGAAGTGCATGATGGCGGCCCGCAGTCGGGCGGCTGGTGGGACAAGGTCGACAGCAAGTTCAAGGGCTGGCAGCCCGCCGACTGGAAATCCGCAGGCTTCCGCGCGGTTCCCAACTGCGTCGTGCGCCGGTCTGCCTATATCGCGCCGGGCGTGGTGCTGATGCCGTCTTTCGTGAACCTGGGCGCCTATGTCGACAGCGGCACCATGGTCGACACATGGGCCACGGTTGGCAGCTGCGCGCAGATCGGCAAGAACGTGCACCTGTCGGGTGGCGTGGGCATCGGCGGCGTGCTGGAACCGATGCAGGCGGGCCCCACGATCATTGAGGACAACTGCTTTATAGGCGCGCGTTCGGAAGTGGTCGAAGGCTGCATCGTGCGCGAAGGTTCGGTGCTGGGCATGGGTGTCTTCATCGGCAAATCCACCAAGATCGTGGACCGCGAGACCGGCGAAGTGATGTATGGCGAAGTGCCGGCCGGTTCGGTCGTTGTCGCAGGTTCGATGCCGTCGAAGAACGGGATCAACCTTTACTGCGCCGTGATCGTCAAGAAGGTGGACGCGCAGACCCGCTCGAAGACCTCGATCAACGAGCTGTTGCGTGACTGATCAGCCCGAAAAGCCCAAGAAGAAACCATCGCGCCAGCAGGTCTATACCCTGCTGGTCGAGGTGGGCCGCAAGGAAGGCGACGGGCTGCCGCCCAAATCCACCGGTGCGGCGCTGATGATCTATGCATCCGGCGTGGATGAGGCCGAAGCCGTGCGCGAGACGGTGGCGATCCTGAAGCAGGCCGACATGGCCCCGCTTGACGTGACGGGATACGGCACGCTCGAGGAACGGCTGGCCGATGGCCAGGAAATCGACGAGGACGAACGCGCCCTGATGGCCCGCGCGCTTGAGGAAAACGCCGTCATCGTGGCGCAGATGACCCCTTTCGAGGACTGAAAGACCTGGGCGATGCCTAGGCCGCCCGGCGCTCGGACAGGGTGATTGCCTCGTAGGCGCGCAGCACGGGATAGGCCGAAGCGGCATGATCCGGCAGGCGCGACCGTTCGATCCCCGCCAGCAGGCTGGCCGCAAGGCGCGCGTGATTGCGCCTGATCCGACCGATAAACAGGCTTTCCATCGGCGTACCCGCGGCAAGGATCGCCTCATGGGCCGGCAACAGGACCTGCCCATAGGTCGCTGTGGGACCCGTCGCGCAGAAATGCGCGGCCGTTCCGTTGACCAGATGCCTTGCGGGCACCAGCACGAATTCCTCATCGAACAGATATTCGACATCCGACCCACCGATCACAAGCATCTGTTCCGGGGCGACGACGATATCCTGCTGGAGGCCGAAATAGGGTGCGCGCAACCGCACAGGCCGGAGGAATCCGCGCGCGGGCACGGTGCGGCGCAGCACATGCAGCACCGGCTGTGTGGTGCCATCCGCCAGCCGCATGACATCGCCGCGCTTGACCTGGCCCAAAGGCTTGTACCCATAAGGCGTGCACAGGGGCACGCGCGCATCCAGCGTCGGCAGGGGGCCGACGGGTTCGATCCGC
Source organism: Rhodobacterales bacterium (assembly GCA_033839205.1). GTDB lineage: Bacteria > Pseudomonadota > Alphaproteobacteria > Rhodobacterales > Rhodobacteraceae > Seohaeicola. The sequence continues at coordinate 39,806 of JAJLKH010000096.1, forward strand.
GTCGAGATCGCGAAGAAGGTCACTTCGGGATCCATGGACCGCATGGCGGGCATCATCGTCACCGCATGCACATCGCCGAGCGGCAGGGGTGGCGGATCGCTCAGTTCGGTCATGAACTGCACCGGCTGGTTCGGCTTTTCCACGACCAGCCGCCCCCAGCGGGCGGGCGCATCCCAGGAATAGCTGATGCGCAGCGTTTCATCACCCCCGGTGGCATCGTGCTTGACCACGCAGTGACAGGCATCGTTTCCCTGGAATACGACAAGGGCGATACCGCCGCCGGGCAAGGCCCGCAGCGACAACCCGCGCCGCCAGGGGTGGGCCTGGTCCCATTCCAGAAGGGTCTGGGGCCGCCCGTCGGGGGCAAGCCGTGCCTCCATCAGCAGGGTCCCCCGCGTCAGAAGCGCCAGCGGATCGTCACGCTGCAGCGAGGTTTCGGAACGGCCGGCATCGCTGCCGAGACCGGAGCAGGAAAACCGCGGGTCCATCGAGTCGGCGATCGCAATCCATGCCATGTCAGGCCACCCGCCGTTCGGCCTGCAACAGGCGCGCCTCGTAGCAGCGCAACATGCGCCGCGCGGCCGGGCTGTAACCCTGCCCCGTCACCGGATCCAGCTCCGGGAACAGGGCCGTGATCTCGCCGATGACATCGGCCTCGAAAGACCGAGCGATCTGGGGACCCGGCAGGAAGCTTTCGGTTTCGAGCCCTTCGGAAAAGACCACCTGGTGCCGGTCGAACAGGATATGCACGTAATCGACCATGCCACCTTCGATCCGGCGCACGCTTCGATCATTGACGAGGTCACGCGCCGCGACCAGAACCTCGCGCTCGCCGAACAGGACCTCGGCCAGGCTGTCGCGGATCAGGACGCGGTGCAGGGGCGAGACCATCAGGCTGCGATGCTCGCCAAAGGTATTGGCCGCGATGAAGATCGGCGCAAACTCCGCCCGCGCCTCGACCCGGCGCTGGCCGATCCAGCGCAGCGGTTGCGGGCCGTCATCCTTTGTCAGGACCAGGTCGCCCGGTGTCAGGGTTTCGACCGGAACCTCGCCCCGCGGGGTCATGACCATCGTGCCGGCCACGAAACAGGGAACTGAATCGACGATCACGAAACCTGTATCGGTCTGCCCGGTGCTGCTGGCGACCGTGTAGGTGAAATTCGCCACCTCGACATTGCCGTCACCCACGACCGTCAGCGTGCCATCGGCGTTCACCGTCACCTGCTGCCCGGTTCCCAGGGTCAGGACAGTGCCCACCACGACGGGCTGGCCGTTGATATGGGTGATGGTCAGCACCCCACCCGTGGCGTTCACATCATTGCCAAGGACGTCGATCACCACGGAGCCGTTGGGATAGATCTCGGCCAAGTCCGTTTGCGCGACCAGCACCGTCTGGACCGAATTGCCCGCGATCAGCACATTGGTGTCATATTGGGAATCCAGCACATCCGCGATGCCGATTCGGATCGAGTTGACCTCGCCCGGGTTCACCACCATCGTCAGGGTCATGGTGACGGTGAAGCCGTCCATCTCGGTGTTGTAGGGGCTGCCCACGTTGGAGATGAAGAGGTTCTGGTTGCTGCCCGCATTCAGGTTGTTGGGATCGACATCCCCGTCGCCCACCGCCAGTTCGACCTGTTGGCCGTTGACCCAGACGCCGAAGAAATCCTGATAGGCGCCATTTGCGAATTCAGGATACTCCTCGGAGGAGAAGACGAATTGCATCGTCATCAGGTTGCCGGTGGGGATGAAATCCACGTCCAGCCAGGCCGCATCAAAGGTGCTGGTGCCGGCGGCCGCGTTGAACTGCGCGTTGTTGTTCACGCCCGATGTGTCGGTTGTTCTGGACGCGCTCAGGTTGGCCTGGGTCGGGTTTGCATTGCTGCCACCGGCCGCGTTGGTGAAATCATTCGCCCGCCCGGTTGACAGGATCACGCCTGTATCGCTGGGGGTCACGAAGGGCGATACACTGTCACCGTTGCTGTAGATGCCTGACGAGCGCGCGTCTCCGGTGTAGCTTGCGCTGACCACGGTGACACCATCACCGAAGATCTCGTTGGCCATCTGCAATGCAGAGGCGTTCGTGTTCACCGGCAACCTGGATGCTGCAACCATTTATATCCTGCCCCACTTGGCCTGAGACAGGACAGCACAAGATCCGTGACACGCGAATGGCGCGCCGTGTGCCGGCCGGAGCCTGCACATTCCTTGATCCGGACCACGTTGGATCCTGCTGCTTTCGACCTGCCTCGGGTCTTATTGATTAAAGCGGAGTTAACACTTTCGTTTCGGCGCTGTTAACACTCTTCCACCCGGACCCATGCTATCGCCATGAAATTGCGCCTTTTCCGACACATACGCACAATCCTTGATTGTTTGCCGTGACGGAAAAACCAGTCTATCGATGCACAACCCCATGAAAGGACCCCATCCATGGCCCAGACACCCAGCACTGCACATGCCCCGGTCGACCCCGCGGATCTGACCGTGCAGCTGATCCGCTGCCCCTCGGTGACGCCGGAAGAAGGCGGCGCGCTGGTTCTGTTGCAATCTTTGCTGGAAAGCGCGGGCTTTGCCTGTACCCGCGTGGATAGGGGCGCGGTATCCAACCTCTTCGCGCGCTGGGGCGCGAAAGGGCATCCCCATACCTTCGGCTTCAACGGGCACACCGATGTGGTCCCCGTGGGTGACGAGGCCGCATGGACCGTGCCGCCCTTCGGCGGGGTGATCAAGGACGGCCAGATCTGGGGACGCGGGGCCACCGACATGAAATCGGGTGTCGCCGCCTTTGCCGCGGCCGCGATTGATTTCGTGCGCCAGACCCCGCCCGACGGGGCGGTGGTTCTGACCATCACCGGCGATGAGGAAGGCGACGCGGTGGATGGCACGACCGCGCTTCTGGACTGGATGCGTGACAATGGCGAGGCGATGAGCGTCTGCCTTGTGGGTGAGCCCACCTGCCCCGAACGCATGGGCGAGATGATCAAGATCGGGCGGCGCGGATCGCTGACCGCGTTTTTCACCGTGACGGGGGTGCAGGGACATTCCGCCTATCCGCACCGCGCCAGGAACCCGCTGCCCGCGATGGCGCGTCTGATGGACCGCCTGTCCAGCCATGAACTGGACCGGGGCAACGACCATTTCGACCCCTCGACCCTGGCGGTGGTGACCATCGACACGGGCAATCCCGCCACCAACGTGATTCCCGCCCAGTGCCGTGCCAGCGTGAACATCCGCTTCAATGATATCCACTCGGGCGCCAGCCTGACCGATTGGCTGCGCGCAGAGGCGGACAGGGTGGCCGAGGAATTCGGCGTAGCCGTGGACATGACAGTGAAGATCTCCGGCGAAAGCTTTCTGACCCCGCCCGGAGCGCTGTCGGACTTGGTCAGCGCGGCGGTGCAGGCGGAAACCAACGTGGTGCCTGTCCTTTCCACCTCGGGCGGAACCTCGGATGCCAGATTCGTCAAGGATCACTGTCCGGTGGTGGAATTCGGCCTTGTCGGCCGCACGATGCACCAGGTCGATGAACGGGTTGATATCGCCCATATCCACCAGCTCAAGTCTATCTACACCCGCATCCTGTGCAGCTATTTCGGTTAGGCCGCGCGAGGTGGGAGGCCGGGCATGGGCACCGATTCCCCCATGACGGCACCCCGCACCTGTGATAACCGAAGCGCATGAGCCAGCTTCCCACAAAGACCGAGATCCTGAACTGGATCGCGGATCATCCGACCCTCACCGCGAAACGCGATATCGCCAAGGCCTTCGGGATCAAGGGCGCGGCGCGGATCGATCTGAAGCGCATCCTCAAGGAGCTTGAGGATGAGGGTCATCTTGAGAAGCGCAAGAAAACCTATCGCGACCCGGATCGCCTGCCTCCCGTCAGCATCGTGCAGGTTGGCCCGCCCAATGCCGAAGGCGACATGACCGCCCGCCCGCTGGAATGGACCGGCGACGGCCCCGAGCCGCGCATCCTGATGATCGCGCGCGCCACCGACCCGGCGCTTGGCGAAGGCGACCGCATCCTTGCGCGTCTGACCGAAGTCCGCGGACAGACCCATCATTACGAGGGCCGGCTGATCCGCCGCATCGGGACCAATCCGGCCCGGGTTCTGGGGGTATTTCGCAAGACATCCGAAGGCGGGCGCATCCTGCCCATCGACAAGGGCGACGGCAAGGAATGGCAGGTGCCCGAAGGGGCCACCGGCGGCGCAAAGGATGGCGAACTGGTCGAGGCGGAACAGGCCGGACCAAAGGCCCGGATGGGCCTGCCGCGCGCGCGGATCATCAACCGGCTGGGCGATCCATCCGCGCCCAAGGCGGTTTCGCTGATCGCGATCCACCAGCACGGCATTCCCGACGATTTCCCCGACGAGGTGATAGCCGAGGCGGACAGCATGAAACCCGCGGGCCTGTCGGGGCGCGAGGACATGCGCGACATGCCCCTGATCACGATTGATCCCTGGGATGCGCGCGACCACGACGATGCCTGCTGGGCCCATGCCGACGACGATCCCGCCAATCCCGGCGGTCATGTGATCTGGGTCGCCATCGCCGATGTGGCGCATTACGTGCATCCCGGATCCGCGCTGGACATCGAGGCGCGCAAGCGCGGCAATTCCAGCTATTTCCCGGACCGCGTGGTGCCGATGCTGCCCGACCGGCTGTCGGGCGATCTGTGCTCGTTGCACGAAGGTGTGCCGCGCGCCTGCATTGCGGTGCGCATGCAGGTGGACGCGGAAGGCCAGAAGATAGGCCATCGGTTCGTGCGCGGGCTGATGCGTTCTGTCGCCTCGCTGAACTACCGCGAGGTGCAGGAGGCGCGTGACGGGACCCCGAACGAGAAATGCGCGCCGCTGATGGACCTGGTGATCAACCCGCTTTACGCCGCCTATGACGCGCTGGTGAAGGCGCGCACGCGTCGTCAGCCGCTGGACCTGGACCTGCCCGAGCGCAAGGTGATCCTGTCGGAAGAGGGCAAGGTGACATCGGTCAACTTCGCAGAACGTCTGGACGCGCACCGCCTGATCGAGGAATTCATGGTGCTGGCCAATGTCGCCGCCGCCGAGACCCTGATCGCGCGCCGCTCGCCCCTGCTGTTCCGGGTGCACGAGGAACCCAGCCCCGAAAAACTGGAGGCGCTGCGCGATACGGCCGAGGCGGCCGGTCTTGTGCTGGCCAAGGGGCAGGTGTTGAAGACCGCGCATCTGAACGCGCTTCTGGCGCAGGCCGAAGGCACGGATCATGACGAGCTGATCAACATCTCGACCCTGCGCGCGATGACCCAGGCCTATTACAGCCCGTCGAACTTTGGTCATTTCGGGCTGGCCTTGCAGGCCTATGCGCATTTCACCTCGCCCATTCGGCGCTATTCGGACCTGGTGGTGCACCGGGCGCTGATCTCGGCGCATAAATGGGGCGATGACGGGCTGAGCCATCACGAGATCGACCGGCTGGAAGCGACCGCCCAGCATATCAGCGAAACCGAGCGGCGATCGATGATGGCCGAGAGGGACACGAACGATCGCTACCTGGCGGCTTTCCTGTCGGACCGCCTGGGTGCGGAATTCACGGGGCGGATCAGCGGTATCGCCAAGTTCGGCGCCTTCGTGAAACTGGATGAAACGGGTGCCGACGGGCTGATCCCGATCCGGTCGCTGGGCAGTGAATATTTCCATTTCGACCGCGACGCCGGCACGCTGATGGGATCGAACACCGGCCTGACCATCGGTCTGGGCCAACGCGTCAGGGTGAAGTTGACCGAGGCCGCCCCGGTGACCGGTGGCATCGCGCTGGAACTGATCAGCATCGAGGGTCGCGATATGCCCAAGGGTCCGCCTGCGTCACGCGGCAAGCCGCCGAAACGCGCCTTGGGCAAGGCAAAACACAAGGCCGCCAAGCTGAAACGCAAGGCGGATCGGCGCCGCTGAGCGCGGGGCGCATCCGCCATAGGCGGAACCCTGCGGCAGCGGTGCGCGTCATGACAGAACGCTTTTGCAAACACCGCGCTTGCGCTACCATTGTGAAAAATGACCAAGCACAAGCGAGGCCGGGCACATGAGCAAAGCATTCCTGATTCCACTGTCAGCGGTGATCCTGATGACAAATTCCGCATGCGCGGGACCGGTTGAACGGTCGCTGCGCCCAGAGGCGCGGCCATCGGCCCTGTCGACCGTGCAAAGGGCCGCTGCCCCGGCGACACTGGCGCCTGCCGTCTCGGCCGAAACAAGGGCAGGCTTCGAACGCTGGGCCGCAGGGTTCCGTAGCCGCGCGGCGGCCAAGGGGATACGGCCGGATGTGCTGCAACGCGCCTTCGCGGGCATCGGCTATGACCCCGCGGTGATCGAGAGGGACCGCAACCAGGCAGAGTTCACCCGTCAGATCTGGGACTATCTTGACAGCGCCGCCTCGCCCGTGCGGGTCGAGAATGGGCGCGCCGCGCTGCAGAAGCACCGCCGCGCCTTGCAGGCCATCGAGGACCGTTTCGGTGTCGAGAAAGAGGTCGTCACCGCGGTCTGGGGTCTGGAAAGCGCCTATGGCGAACGGCGCGGCACGATGGATGTGATCCAGTCGCTGGCGACACTGGCCCATGACGGGCGGCGCGGCGCGTTTTTCGAGTCGCAGTTGATCGCGGCGCTTCAGATCATCCAGGCGGGCGATGTGGACCCGCGCAGCATGACCGGCAGCTGGGCGGGGGCCATGGGTCATACCCAGTTCATCCCGACATCCTACCTGGCCTATGCGGTGGACTTCACCGGCGACGGCAAGCGCGACATCTGGTCGGATGATCCGACGGATGCGCTGGCCTCGACCGCTGCATACCTGAAGCGGTTCGGCTGGACCAAGGGGCAGCCGTGGGGCGTCGAAGTGCGCCTGCCCGCCGGGTTCAACGCAGGGCTGGCCAAGCGCGACATCAAGCGCGCGCCCTCGGACTGGGCCGCGATGGGTGTGACCGACATGAACGGGCGCGCGGTGCCGAACCATGGTGCGGCGTCGATCCTGCTGCCTGCGGGCACGGCGGGCGCGGCCTTCATGATCTTCGACAATTTCGCCGTGATCGAGCGTTACAACAAGGCCGATGCCTATGTGATCGGGGTCGGCCATCTGTCCGACCGCATCAAGGGCGGTCCCGAGATCCAGACACCCTGGCCGCGCGGTTACACACCGCTGTCTTTTGAAGAGCGGATGGAGATGCAGCAGCGCCTTCAGGCGCGTGGTTTCGGGATCGAGAAGATCGACGGGATCATCGGGCCCAACACGACCGAGGCGATCCGCGCCTTCCAGCGGTCGGTCGGCGTGCAACCTGACGGCTTTCCCAGCCAGGATGTTCTGGCCCTGCTCAAGCGCTGATCGGGCGCCCTTGGGACGGTGGCGCCCCGGCGCCCCCGTCGCCTGAGTATCTCAGGCAAGATGAAGCGCGGGCGTCAATTTGCTTGCGCGGCGGGGTGGTCGTGGGTGTAGCCTGTGGCCATGCCACGCAAGAACCCCTATCGCCCCTTTACCCCGGATCCCGCGCAGATGGCGCTGGCGCCCCTCGTGTCGGGCAATGCGATCAACGGGCTGGGCGAAACTGAACCGCGCGCCGCGCGCATGGTCTATTGGGCGCCAAACCCCGACGACATCCCCCATGGCGCGATGCAGCGCTGGTTCTACACTGTCGACCCCGGTTCGCCGCCCATTGTGGCCGCGCGCGCCGAGCGGCAGATCATCCTGAACGCGCCCTTGGCCGATCTGGTGCCTGAGCCTGTGGAACGCGATCCCGAAGCATGGACCGCATCCTTGGCACGGTTCGTCGTGGAAGGGATTTGCGAGAAAACCGGCGTGGCCGTGATGGACCCTGCTTGGGTTTACGAGGGGCAGAGCATTGCGCAATCACGGGTGATCGTGCTTGGCGTGCAGCATGATTTCGACGCGATCAGCGCCGCGCCCGAAGCCGTGGCGGGTGGCGAGGTGATCCGCCAATATGGTCGCGCGGCGGGTGCTGCCAAGGCGGTGGCAAGCTGGCTGCGCCAGCAAGGATGGGAGGCAGAGCCGGTGACGGGGCCGATGGCGGGCAAGCTGTTGCTGATCCCGCCCGCGCTGGCCTGCGGTTTCGGCGAATTGGGCAAGCACGGGTCGATCATCGACGCCGAAATGGGATCGTCCTTCCGGCTGTCGGCGGTGCTGACCGATGCGCCCTTCGCCCCGACCCCGCCGGAAAACCATGGCATCGACGATTTCTGCGCCAGTTGCCGCATCTGCGAGGATGCCTGCCCGCCGATGGCCATATCCCAGGACAAGCAGACCGTGCGCGGGGTGGAAAAGTGGTATGTGGATTTCGACCGCTGTCTGCCCTTTTTCAACCAGACCAACGGCTGCGCGATCTGCATCGCCGTCTGCCCCTGGTCGCGCCCCGGTGTTGGCCTTAACCTTGCGGCAAAGCTGGCCCGCCGCGCGGCGCGGGTGCAGGGGTCAGCAGCGGACGCAGCAACGCCAGGGGATGCGCCCTAAGCGACAGGCGCATGGCGACGTAATCCTCGACCACTTCCTCGCCCAGGGTCATCTGCGGCAGATGGGCGGCGGGTTCGACGATCCCCTCGCCGTCCATATCCAGCGCAAAGAGTGGCAGGGGCGCATCGGCGGTCAGGGCCTTGGCCTCCCACAGCGCCTGGCGGCGGGTCAGACCCAGGTTTGCAAAGGCATCCGCCTCGGCCAGCCGGGCCACCACGGCGGGGGCCAGGCCCGCACGACGCCAGACATCGGCAACCGACAGATAGCCGTTGCCGCGCGCCGCCGACAGCCATGCGGCATCATCCTCGCGCAGGCCCTTGACCTGGCGAAAACCCAGACGCAGGGCCAGCCCGCCCATCCCGTCGGGTTCCATCACGTTGTCCCAATAGCTGTGGTTCACGCAAACGGGGCGCACCTGCACGCCATGTTCGCGCGCATCGCGGATGATCTGCGCGGGCGCATAAAAGCCCATGGGCTGCGCGTTCAGGAGCGCACAGGCGAAGATACCGGGGTGATGACACTTGAGCCAGGCCGAGGCATAGACCAGAAGCGCGAAACTGGCCGCGTGGCTTTCGGGAAAGCCGTAGCTGCCAAAACCCTCGATCTGGCTGAAGCAGCGTTCGGCAAAGTCCATGTCATAGCCGTTGCGCGCCATGCCACGCAGGAACCGCGTGCGGAATTCCGACACGTTGCCATGTTTCTTGAAGGTGGCCAGCGACCGGCGCAGCCTGTCGGCCTCGTCGGGGGTAAAACCCGCGCCGATGATGGCGATCTGCATCGCCTGTTCCTGAAAAAGCGGCACGCCCAGCGTCTTGGCCAGCACATCGCCCAGCGCGTCCGAGGGAAACTCCATCCTCTCCTCGCCATTGCGGCGGCGCAGGTAGGGATGGACCATGTCGCCCTGGATCGGGCCGGGGCGCACGATCGCCACCTCGATCACCAGGTCGTAGAAGCAGCGTGGCTTCATCCGGGGCAGGAAGTTCATTTGCGCGCGGCTTTCCACCTGGAACACGCCCACGGAATCGGCGCGGCACAGCATGTCATAGACGCGCGGATCCTCGGGCGGCAGGGTCGCCAGCCGGTGCCTTGTGCCGTGATGCTGTGCGATCAGGTCGAAAGCCTTGCGGATACAGGTCAGCATGCCGAGGCTGAGAATATCGACCTTGAGGATGCCCAGCGTATCGATATCGTCCTTGTCCCAGCAGATCACCGTGCGCCCTTCCATCGCGGCATTCTCGATGGGCACAAGTTCGTCCAGCCGGCCTTCGGTGATAATGAAACCGCCGACATGCTGGCTGAGGTGGCGGGGAAAGCCCACGATCTCGTGGATCAGGGCCATGGTGCGCGCCAGCCGCGGCTCGGAGGGATCAAGGCCGATCTCGCGCAGGCGGGCATCCTCGGTGCCCGACATGCCGTAGAACCCCCAAAGCTGCGAACTGAGGGCGGCCACGGTATCCTGCGACAGGCCCATCGCGGCGCCCACCTCGCGGATGGCGCGCTTGCCACGGTAATGGATCACGGTGGCGCAAAGCCCGGCACGGTGGCGGCCGTAGCGGTCATAGATATGCTGGATCACCTCTTCGCGGCGTTCATGTTCGAAATCGACGTCGATATCGGGCGGCTCGTCGCGGGCCTCGGACACGAAACGCTCGAAGACCATGGTGCCGATTTCAGGACTGACCGAGGTGACGCCCAGACAATAGCAGACCACCGAATTTGCCGCCGATCCGCGCCCCTGGCACAGGATGCCGCGCCCGCGCGCGAAATCGACGATGTCATGCACGGTCAGGAAATAGGGTTCATATTTCAGCCTGGTGATCAGGGTCAGCTCGTGTTCGAGCATGGCGCGCACGCGATCCGGCGCACCTTCGGGATAGCGCCAGTTCAGCCCGGCCAGGGCCAGGCGGCGCAGGCGGGCGGCGGCGGTTTCATTGCCTGTCACCTCGGACGGATATTCATAGCGCAATTCATCCAGCGAGAATGAGAGCCGCCCCGCCAGCGCACCGGCCCGGTCCACCGCATCGGCATGGGGGCCGAAAAGGCGGCGCATCTCGGGTTCCGCGCGCAGGCGCTGTTCGCCATTGGCCAGCGCCGCGCGGCCCAGCCGATCGACCGTGGTGCCGGTGCGGATCGCGGTCAGCACATCGGCCATCTGGCGGCGGCGCCCCTCGTGCATCAGGGGCTTGGCCGAGGCCAGCGTGGGAACGCCCAGATCGGCGGCCAGCCTTGCCAGACGATCAAAGCGGGTTCGATCCTGCCCGTCATAGCGGGGGGCCATGACAAGATGCATCTGGCAGGCCAAGCGGCGCGTCAGCCCGCGCGCCAGCGGCAGCCAGTCACCCGCGCCGCTGTCAGGCGTGGCCTTGTGTGGCGGGTGCAACAGGAATTGCAGCCCATCGGTCTGCCCCTCAAGGTCGGTCAGGCGCAGATCACAGCCCCCCTTGGGCGCGCGGCGGCGGCCCAGCGTCAGCAAGCGGCACAGATGCGCCCAGCCGGTCCGGTTTTCCGGCAGCGCGGTCAGCACCACCCCTTCGGCCAGATGCAACGTGGCAGCGGGGATCAGACGGGGGCAGGTGAACCGCGGACCCTGGTCATCGGGGCCGCGCGTGGGATCGGGTGGGCCGATCAGACCGTGCTGCGCCTGATGCGCCTGCCGTTCGGCAACCTGCCGCGCAATCTCGCGCGCGGATGCGTGGGCGCGCACGATCCCGGCCACGGAATTCACATCGGCAATCGCGATGGCCGCGATGCCCAGGCTGGCGGCACGCTGCATGAACTCCTCAGGGTGGGACGCCCCGGTGAGAAAGGTAAAATTCGAGGTGATGCATAGCTCTGCAAACATGGCATGTCAGAGTATATTCACGTTTTGTTCTTTTTCGAGTCCTATCATCGAATAGATCTGCGGCAGATGGCGCAGATGGTTTTTCAGGAACGATGAGGGGGATGGCGTGTCAGGCTGTGGGGCGCAGGCGCATCATGAGATAGATGTTGAACCGCGCAAAATTCTCGCGGTTGCGCATCTGCTGGTTCAGGCGCTGATCAAGGCGTGCACGCTTGCGTTCGCTGACCAAGGCGCGGATCGCGCGGTGCAGCACCCAGCGCAGGCGCGGCCTGTGGCGCGCAAGATCCTGATCAACGCGGGCCAGACCATAGCCGAAGACGTTGAAGAGGCCCTGTTCGATCTCGACCGAGGGGGCGGCGGACAGGGTCACGTCCTCTTCGCTGATCACCTCGAGCGGGAGGGCGGCCAGCGTGTCGCGGAAGGCGGCGATGCGGTGTCCACCCCCAACAGGGGCCAGCATCCGGTCGCCGGTATATTCCGGGCTGCGGAAGCAATCTGCGACGATGATCTCGCCCCCGGGCGCCAGCAGCTCAAGGCATTTGGGCAGGCCCTGATCCAGAGGAATATACTGAAAGCTTTCCGAAAAAAGGCAGATGTCGAAGCTGGCCGGCTCGGCCTGAAAATCCTCGAACATGCATTCATGCACGCGGGCGGCGGGTGCATTGGCGCGGCAGCGCCCGGCAAGGAAGGGGCTGGGCACAACGATATCCACGGAATGGCCAAGGGCCAGCAGCTTTTTCGCGGTTTCGCCCGCGCCGCCGCCGATATCAAGAATACGGCAAGGACGATCGGGCAGCAGTGCGAACAGCCGGTCTGTATAGGCTTCTTGCGCGGTACGCAGGTTGGCGGCGCTGACATCCAGCCCGTCCCACAGGCCGTAGTGCAGATTTTCAGCCCCGGTCAGCCATTTGGTGAATGCCAGCCCGACATCAAGGCCGATGGCCTGCGTGTTGATCTTATCCTGTCCCATAGGGCGCAGTTAGACGAAACCCGGCCATCTGGGAAGCATGTTTCGGCAGGGCCCGTGTGATTGTGCCGGGTCCGTGGCGCAATCAGATCAAGGGTTCGAATTCAGCCAGAACACGGGCATAGACCTCGCGCTTGAAGGGGACGATGTGATCCACCAGATCCGAAGGGTCAAGCCAGCGCCATTCGGAGAATTCAGGATGGCTGGTCAGTATGTCGACCTGATCGTCACTGCCATGAAAACGCATCAGAAACCATTTCTGGCGCTGTCCCCGGAACTGGCCCTGCCAGATGCGCGGCACGATCTCGTGCGGCAGATCATAGGGGATCCAGTCAGCGGTTTCGGCAACGACCGTCACAAGATCAGGCGTCACGCCGGTTTCTTCCCAAAGCTCGCGCAAGGCGGCCTCGCGCGGTTCCTCGCCCTGATCGATGCCGCCCTGGGGCATCTGCCAGGCAGGGGTGTCATTGTCCAGGCGCTGCCCCACGAAGACCTGACCATGCGCATTGGCAAGCATCACGCCCACACAGGGGCGGTAAGGCAGGCGGGCGATCTCTTCGGGGGTCTGTGCCATGGTGTGCAGTTCCGGTTGTACTTGGCGCCCCGCAGCCCGAAAGATGCGGGGCGCCCTGATTGATCAGCGCGCAGGCCCGAGCGCCGAGAGGCCCTTGAGGATATCCAGCGCATAGGCCAGCTGGTAATCATCTTCGCGCAGCTTGGCGGACAGTTCGGCCTTGGCGCGATCCTCCTCGATCTGGCGGATCTGATCTTCGGTCAGGCTGTCGTTGTTCAGCGAGCCGCGTAGATCGGCCTCGGACCGGCTGGGCGCGGTGCTTTCCTCTTCCTCGGGCGAGGCGGGCTGCCGGCGCGGCTGTTCCACCAGAATATCGGGCGAGACGCCCAACGCCTGGATGGACCGGCCCGAGGGTGTGTAATAGCGCGCCGTCGTCAGACGCATCGCCCCTTCGCCGCGCAGCGGCATGACGGTCTGCACAGACCCTTTGCCGAAACTCTTGGTGCCGATCACCACCGCGCGGCGGTGATCCTGAAGCGCGCCCGCCACGATTTCCGAAGCCGAGGCAGAACCGCCGTTGATCAGAACGACGACCGGTTTGCCCTGGGCCAAATCGCCCGGCGTGGCGTTGTAACGCTCTCCATCCTCGGGGTTGCGACCGCGGGTCGAGACGATCTCGCCCTTTTCCAGGAAGGCATCCGACACGCGGATCGCCTGGGTCAAGAGACCGCCGGGGTTGTTGCGCAGATCAAGAACGATCCCGCTGATCCCGTCGATCCCGCCGGCTTCCTTGATGGCGTTGGCCAGACCGGATTCAAGATTGCTGTAGGTCTGGTCGTTGAAGGTCGTGACGCGCAGCACAACAGCCTGCCCTTCGGTCCGGGTGCGGACCGCCGTCAGCTTGATGGTATCGCGGATGATCGAGACGTCGAAGGGTTCGGCGGTGCCTTCGCGCAGAACGGTGATGACGATCTCGCTGCCCACCGGGCCACGCATCATGTCGACGGCCTGATCCAGCGTCAGGCCCAGCAGGCTTTGACCATCCACATGGGTAATGAAATCGCCCGCTTCGATCCCGGCCGCGTCGGCGGGTGTGCCATCGATCGGCGAGACGACCTTGACGAAGCCCTCTTCCTGCGTGACCTCGATCCCCAGCCCGCCGAATTCACCGCGGGTCTGCACGCGCATGTCGGCGGCATCCTCGGGCGACATGTAGCTGGAATGCGGATCAAGCGATGTCAGCATCCCGTTGATCGCCGCCTCGATCAGTTCGTTGGTATCCACTTCTTCGACATATTGCGCGCGGATCCGTTCGAAAATGTCGCCGAACAGGTCAAGCTGTTCATAGACGCTGCTGTTTTTCGACGATTCCTGCGCCAGAAGCGGTGCTGCCAGCTGCGTCGTGGCAAGGACCCCGATCATCGTTCCGCCGATCGCAGCCATCACGAACTTGTTCATGCCTAATCTTCCTCTCGCGTTGCGAACCATGCTTCCGGGTCGACCGGCGCATCATCCTGCCTGACTTCGATATAGAGCGTTTCCGAACGCCCTGTTCCAGTCCCATTGCCGGAATTGGCAAGAATATCGCCAATTTCCGCATCCTGACCGCCCATCAATCCCACGGGACTGCCGGCAGGGATCACCTCTCCGATGCCACCATAAACCACATCCAATCCGGCAAGCACGAAAAGAGTGCCGGCTTGAGGCTCCAGAATCATCACGTTTCCGTAGTCCAGAAGCGGGCCACGATAGCGGATCGTGGCAGCGGTCGGTGACGAAACAAGGGCGCGCGGCCGGGTCGCCAGCAAAAGACCGGGCCGGGTAATGCCGGCGGCATCCGCCTCGCCCGCGCGGCGCAGGATCTGGCCCTGCACAGGCAGGGGAAGGCTGCCCCGCAGGTCCGAAATATCAGGCAGGTCGGTCCGATCTTCGTCGGTGGTGATTTCCGACAGGCCGCTGGCAAAGCCTTCCAGCGTTTCTGTCGAGGCGATCAGGATCGCCGTCCGCACCGGATCAGCAGTGAAGCGACGTGGCAGATCAGTGCGATCGGCCACCGCTTGCGACAGTGCCGTGCGCGCCTCCTGCACACCGTTCAGGCCGGTCTGGAGGGTTTCGACCGCGTTCTGCTGCAACAGCCGCAGGGTCGAGATTTCCTGCAGCTTACGGCGCAGGTCGTCGGCCCGCAGATTCAGGGCGGGCGTCACATCGGCCAGGATCATGCCGGCACGTGCCGTACCCATCGGCCCCTCGGGATGCATAAGCATCACGGGCGAGGGCCGGCTGCCCATGCTTTGCAACACGCCAAGAAGCTGCGCGATTTCGGCCTCGCGCGACTGCAGTTCGCGGGTCAGGCGCGCCTCGCGCAGACTGGCACGGCGCAACCCGTCGCGCATCGCCTCGAGCCCGTCTTCGAATGCGGCGACCGTTTCGCTCAGGGCGCGCACCCTGTCGCGTGCCGATTGCGCCGCGTCCAGCTGCCGCGTGGCCTGATCCAGACGTTCAGCCGCCGCCCTTGCCGCTTGCGCTGCCTCTGCATCGGCGCCGGCTTGCGCCCGAAGGGGCGCGCCGCCAAAGGACAAGGCAGAGATCAGCAGCGCGAAGGCAAGATAACGGATCATGCGATCAGGCTTTCCCCTGTCATCTCGGGCGGTTTGGGCAGCTCCATCAGTTGCAGAAGCGTAGGCGCCAGATCGGCCAGCCTGCCGGGTTTCAGCGTCACGCCTGAAGGCCCGCCGACCAAGGCAACCGGCACCGGGTTCAGTGTATGCGCGGTATGCGGCCCGCCGGTTTCCGGATCGACCATCACCTCGCAGTTGCCGTGATCGGCGGTCACGATCATCGCGCCCCCCACCTCTTGCAGGGCTGCGACAACGCGGGCAAGCCCCTGGTCCACGGCTTCACAGGCGGCAATGGCGGCTTTCAGATCGCCGGTATGCCCCACCATGTCGGGGTTGGCGTAATTCACCACGATCAGATCGTAATCGTCATGGATCGCCTGCACAAAGTGATCGGTCACCTCCTCGCAGGACATCTCGGGTTGCAGATCGTAGGTCGCCACCTTGGGCGAAGGCGCCATGTAGCGATCCTCACCGGTCTCGGGCTGTTCCTCGCCCCCGTTCAGGAAGAAGGTGACATGGGGGTATTTCTCGGTCTCGGCCAGGCGGAACTGGCGCTTGCCATGCTTGGCCACCCATTCACCCAGCGTGTTCACGATCTCGCGCGCGGGGAAAACGGTGGTCATGTAGGCGTTATGCGCCTCGGAATATTCCACCATACCCAGGCTGGCCGCCCATGCGGGGCGCGTGCCCAGATCAAAGGCGGCAAAGCCCGGCTCGGCCATAGCGGCCAGGATCTCGCGGGCGCGGTCGGCACGGAAATTCAGGCAGAACAGACCGTCGCCATCCCGTGCGCCGGCATAGTCGCCGATCACTGTGGCGGTGATGAATTCATCCGTCTCGGAACGGTTGTATCCCGCCGTGACGGCCGCATGTGCGGTTGCGGCATGCAACCCCTTGCCATGGACCATCGCTTCGTAGGCTTCGGCCACACGTTCCCAGCGGTTGTCCCGATCCATGGTAAAGTAGCGCCCGGTCAAGGTGCCGATCCGCGCATCGGCGGGCAATGCGGCCTGCAATTCCTCGAGGTAGCCATAGGCGGATTTCGGGGCCACATCGCGCCCGTCGGTCACCGCATGGAGAACCACGGGCACCCCGGCTTCGGTAATCGCCCGTGTCGCGGCCAGGATATGATTGATATGGCCATGCACCCCGCCATCCGACACCAGCCCCAGAAGATGCGCGACACCGCCCGATGCCTTTAGCTTTCCGATGAAATCAAGCAAGGCGGCGTTGGTGAAAAAGCTGCCATCCTCGATCGCAAGGTCGATCTGGCCCAAGTCCATCGCGACGACACGCCCCGCGCCGATATTGGTATGGCCCACTTCGGAATTGCCCATCTGACCGGTTGGCAGCCCCACATCAGGACCATGCGTGATCAGCAGATTATGCGGACAGGTCGCCATGATCCTGTCAAAGGTCGGCGTATCGGCCAGCGCCGGCGCGTTCGCTGTCCGCTCTTCCCGGTGGCCCCATCCGTCCAGAATGCACAGCACAACGGGTTTCGGGGTCGTCATCGTCCAAGTCTCCTGCTTGATACGATGCCTCTTAACCCTTTGTGGGCCGAGGGTGAACCGCTTTTGCGCGCCTGCGACCCCATGCAGCGACGGGATCGCGGGAAGGGAACATGACGTGGTTCGGTCAGTTCGATGTCTCCGTCAGCCCTTCCGGCTGCCCGACAACAACAAAGCTCAGCCGCGCGGGATCAAGCAGGGTGCGCGCCACGCGGTTCACGTCCTCCAGCGTCACGGCATTCACCTGATCGTTGCGGGTTGCGGCATAGTCGATGGGCAGTCCTCGCATCTGCATGCCGACGATGATGTTGGCGATCGTCCCGTTCCCGTCGAACCGCAACGGATAGGCCCCGGTCAGATAGGTCTTGGCATTGTCCAGCTCGTCCTGGGTGACGCCGTCCTGCTGCATCCGCGCCCATTCCGCGCGGATCACCTCTACCGCCTCGGCAACACGGTCATTGGCCGAGGCGACAGACCCGCCCCAGACCTGCGCCAGTTCGCGGTCCGCAAGGTAGGTGTAGATGCCATAGGTCAAGCCGCGCTTTTCACGCACTTCGGTCATCAGGCGGCTTTCAAAACCGCCGCCGCCCAGGATGTGATCCAGGATGAAGGCGGCGAAGAAATCAGGATCTTCCTGCCCGATACCGGGTTGTCCGAATAGCACGACGGATTGCGGTGTGGGGAAATCCACGACGTCGACACCGCCGGGGAATGTCGGATCGGCAGGTCCGGGCAAGGCGGCACCGGTTGCGGGCAGATCGCCAAGCAGGCTGTCCAGCAAGGCGCCCAGCTGATCCGCCGTGATGTCGCCCACCGCCGAGACGTGGATGCGGTCACGCGCCAGCGTGTCTGCATGGGCGGCAAGCAGATCGTCCCGGGTCAGGGCGCTGACCGTATCGATCGTGCCATCCAGCGAAGAGCCATAGGGATGATCGCCATAGACAAGCGCATCAAAGCGCCGCGAGGCGATGCTCTGGGGGTTTTTCTCATCCGATCGAAGACCGGACAGGACCTGCGCGCGGACCCGTTCGATGGCGTCATCGTCAAATCGCGGCTGCACCAGCGACTGTCGCAACAGATCGACCGCCGCATCACGGTTTTCGGTCAGGAACTGCGCCGATACCGAGAGCGCATCATCCGACACCGAATAGCGGAACGAGGCCGCCAGACCGTCGCGTGCGCGGGCAAACGCACGGGCATCCATCTCGCCAGCCCCTTCTTCCAGCAGCGCCGCCATCAGGTTGGTAGCGCCACGCTTTTCCGCCGCCTCGACCGAGGCACCGCCACGGAACCGGATTTCCAGCGCGGTGAAGGGGATCGCATGATCTTCGACCAGCCAGGCAGTGATGCCACCGGGGCTGACCACTTCCTTGATCTCGATCGCGGCGCGCGCTGGCAGCGCGGCCAGCGCCAGCATTACGGGCAGAATGAAACGCATCATCACTGGGTCACCTCCTCTGCCATCAACCAGCCGGTCACGGCTTGTCTGCGGTCCAGCACCATCCGCGCGGCGGCCAGCACGTCATCCGCCGTCACGGCTTGCAAGAGGTCGGGCCACGCCTGCACGTCTTCGACCGTCAGGCCCTGGGTCAGGGCGCGGCCATAGCGGTTGGCGATCGATTCCACGTCATCGCGGGCATAGATCTGCGCGGCGCGCATCTGCATCTTGATCCGCTCCAGTTGCTCTGCGTCGACGCCTGTTTCCAGGAAATCAGCCAGCACGCGGTCCATCGCGGCTTCGGCCTCTTCCAGGCTCACGCCTTCGGACGGAACGACAACAACATCAAAGGTTGTCCGGTCCAGCGAGGTGCCGCCGTAGAAAGCCCCGGTGAAGGTGGCGATCTGTGTGTCGAACTGAAGCGCCTCGGCCATCACCGATGTCGTGCCGGATCCCAGCACCTCGGACAGGACGGTCAAGGCCGCCGCCGTTTCCTGCGCGCCGCTGTCACGCTCTGGCGCCAGGTAGGACCGGCTGACATAGGGCTGGGCCACGCGCGCATCGCGATAGATCAGACGCCTCTCGGCGGTTTGGGGCGGCTCTGACGGGCGCAGGCGTTCAGGCAGGTCCGGGTTGGGCGGGATCGGGCCGTAATGCTCTTCGGCCAGCGCGCGCACCTCGTCCGGGGTCACGTCACCTGCCACGATCAGGATCGCATTGTTGGGCGCGTAATAGCGCTGGTAGAAAGCCAGCGCATCATCGCGGTCCAGCGCCACCATCTCGTGCCGCCAACCGATGATCGGCACGCCGTAGCGATGGTTCAGGTATTGCACCGCATCCTTTTGTTCGCGGAACAACGCGGCAGGGCTATTTTCGACCCGCTGGTTACGCTCTTCGATGATGACATCGCGTTCCGTCGCGATCTCGGCATCGTCCAGCCGCAGATTGACCATGCGGTCCGCCTCCATCTGCATCATCAGGCCAAGCCGATCCGCCGCGACACGCTGGAAATAGGCGGTGTAGTCATAGCTGGTGAAGGCGTTGTCGCGCCCACCGTTGCGCGCCACGGTGCGAGAAAACTCGCCCGACTCCATCTTTTCGGTGCGCTTGAACATCAGGTGTTCAAGGAAATGCGCGATCCCCGAGGCGCCCGCAGGCTCATC
The DNA here is from genome assembly GCA_033839205.1 of Rhodobacterales bacterium. Taxonomy (GTDB): domain Bacteria; phylum Pseudomonadota; class Alphaproteobacteria; order Rhodobacterales; family Rhodobacteraceae; genus Seohaeicola. The sequence continues at coordinate 59,352 of JAJLKH010000096.1, forward strand.
GGCCGACCCTGCGCGATACCAGACCATATGCATGACGACAGGCGCGCGATGGTCTTCGACGACCACGACATCCATGCCGTTCTGCAATGTGAAGGACGTCACCTGATCATCGGCAAGGGCAGGCCGGGCCATGGCCTGCGACAGCACTATGGCAAGGCTGAACGCAACAGCAGACAAACGCAGCACGGGATTCCTCCTGGTGTTAGGTTCTACCTAGATTAGGAAGTGAACGTCCGGCTGCAACCCGGACTGACGCAGTTGTGACGGATCAGCGCCGTTCGGGCGGCGGTGCCGACGGGGTTGCGACGCCCATGCGGCGGAAACGCCGCAATTCGGCATAGGGATCGGTCATCTCGCTGCTGTAGACTTCGTGATACCGGTCCACGTCGCGGAACAGGCGGAACTTGGTAAAGCGGGACCTGTCACGCTGGAACGCGTCATCCTCTGCGGCCAGGGTCATCCGAATGTCGCTGGACACGCCATTGCGGGACACATGGCGAACAAGGGCCGTGTCCGACCCGGCGATCCCTTGGGGTGCCAGCGCCGCTGGCCGTCCGCCCAGGGCCGCGACCCCATCCGCCAGGGGGTTCTGATCGGTCAGGTTCACCCCGCCGGGTGTCGGGGTCGGCAGGCTGGCCATATCCTTGGGCATCTCGAGCGGCTTTGCCGGCAGAACCGAGAATTCGTCAGGCCCGGCGCCGAAATTGCGAAGGTCGCGCAACTGCAGATCACCCTGCGGTCGCGAACAGGCCGAAAGGGCCAGAACGGCCACCAAGATCATCCCATGCGTCAGACGCATTGCCACCCTCCTGACGTTTCCGCCCCCAGCATTAGCCGATCATGCGCCGATCGTCACGGGGCCTTTTTCTCGCCGGTGAAAAGAACCAGCCCCAGTGCGCCGACAAAGATCGAGATATCGGCGATGTTGAACGCATAGGGATTGCGCAGGCCGCAGCACGACATGTTGAGGAAATCCGCAACCGCCCCGTAAAGAACCCTGTCCACCACGTTGCCCAGCGCGCCACCCACAAGCAAGCCTGCGGCAACCAGGCCCAGCCGCCCCGGCGGTTCCTTGCGCACCCACCACAGCACGCCCCCCGAAATCACCAACGCCACCGCGATCAGAACCCAACGCGCACCGTCCGCAGCCTGCGAGAAAAGGCCGAAGTTGATCCCGTAATTCCACGCCATCCGCAGGTTCAGGTAGGGCGGAAAGACATCGATGGCCCCGACGACCGCAAGGTCCATCATGTGAACGACAAGATACTTGACGGCTTGATCGGCCACGAAGATCACGGCCGCGACCCAGAAAATCAGTCTCATGCGCTCTCCTTGTCGGCCTGCGTGTCACCCACGCGCGTCATACCGTTTCTGCTTGCTTCAAATATCCCCGCCGGAGGCATCCACGATCCGGCCCTTCGCGACATCTCCGGCTCAGTGCCGGAAATGCCGCATGCCCGTAAAGACCATCGCGAGACCCGCATCATCCGCCGCCGCGATCACCTCGGCGTCGCGCATGGACCCGCCCGGCTGGATGATCGCCGTGGCACCGGCCTCGGCGGCGGTCAGCAGACCGTCGGCAAAGGGAAAGAACGCATCCGACGCCACGACCGATCCTTGGGTCAGCGGCGCGGACAGCCCCAGCGCCTCTGCCATGTCCTGCGCCTTGCGCGCCGCGATCCGGCAGCTGTCCACGCGGCTCATCTGTCCGGCACCGACACCCACGGTCGCGCCATCCTTCACATAGACGATGGCATTGGACTTGACATGCTTGGCCACCTTCCAGGCAAACAGCAGATCCGCCAGTTCGGCATCGCTGGGCGCGCGTTTCGTCACGACCTTCAGATCATCCAGGCCGATGTGGCCATTGTCCTTGTCCTGCACAAGATAGCCACCCGAGACCTGCCGCCAGGTCAGCGCCGCCTCGGCCGGATTGGCCAGACCCGGGGTGATCAGCAGCCGCAAGTTCTTCTTGGCCGCGAAGATGTCGCGCGCGCCCTGATCGGCGCCCGGCGCGATCACCACTTCGGTGAAGATCTGCGATATTTCCTCGGCGGTGGCGGCATCCAGCGTGCTGTTCAGGGCGATGATCCCGCCAAAGGCGCTGGTGCGGTCGCAATCGAAGGCGCGCGCATAGGCCTCTTTCAGGGTCGCACCACGGGCCACACCGCAGGGGTTGGCATGTTTGATGATCGCGCAGGCCGGCCCGTCCGAGGGCGCGAATTCGCTGACCAGTTCAAAGGCAGCGTCGGTGTCGTTGATATTGTTGTAGGACAGCTCCTTGCCCTGCAACTGCTGCGCAGTCGCCACGCCGGGGCGCGCGCTGCCGTCAAGGTAGAAGGATGCGGACTGATGCGGGTTCTCGCCATACCGCAGGCTCTGCGCCAGCTTGCCTGCCACCACGCGGCGGCGCGGGGCGGTCTCGCCGATCGCGGCGGCCATCCAGGTGGAGACAGCCGCGTCATAGGCCCCGGTGCGCGCATAAGCGATCTGCGCCAGCCGCTGCCGGAATGCCAGAGAGGTGGCGCCGTCATGCGCCTCAAGCTCGGCCAGCAGGGGGGCGTAATCCTCGACATCGACGACGACGTTGACAAAGCCGTGGTTCTTCGCCGCCGCACGGATCATCGCCGGGCCGCCGATATCGATATTCTCGATGCAGGTCTCGTAATCGGCGCCTTTGGCTACCGTTTCCTCGAACGGGTAGAGGTTGACGACCAGCAGGTCGATTGCCCCGATGCCATGCGCCTCCATCGCGGCGCGGTGATCGGCATTGTCACGCAGCGCCAGCAGTCCGCCATGCACGGCCGGGTGCAGCGTCTTGACGCGGCCATCCATCATTTCGGGAAAGCCGGTCACATCGGCCACATCCTTGACCGTCAGACCGGCCGCGCGCAAGGCCGCCGCCGACCCGCCCGTGGACAGCAGTTCGATCCCCCGCGCCGCCAGCGCATGGCCCAGGTCCAGCAGCCCGGTCTTGTCGGATACGGAAATCAGCGCGCGGCGCACTGGGTGCAGGTCGGTCGTCATGGTTCTTGGCCCCCGAGGTCGTTTGGCCCCCGCAGACAGGGGCCTAAAGTGTCACATCCATCTCGTCCCGGTTCAGGTCGCGGATACTGATCGGCGTATCCTGCGCCTTGGTCAAAGACCACCGGGTGCGCGTCGCATAGTCCATCGCGCGGCCGGATAAAACGATTTGTTTGGTCGCACGCGGGGCAAGACGGCCTTTTTCCAGGTAAACGCTGGGCTCAAGCGTCATCTGGGCGCGGCTGTCATGGCGGAACACCCACAATTCCCCGCTTTTCAGCGCCAGTGAAATTGCCGTCCCGCCCATGTCCAGCTCGGCCTCCACCTCGGGATGCAGATGAAACCGGATCGCGAAGGGGATACCCTGCAGGCGGATGGCATCCATTTGCCGGTCGAATGTCTTCTGCGATGCCGCGTTCAGCGCGATCAACAGGTCCTCGCCCGCAAGGCCGCTGCCATCGAAAGTCAGTTCCAGCGTGCGCGCATGGGTCAGGCCGTGGGTGCGCACATATCCGTCATGCCCCCCCTGAAAGCGCAGCCCATCGGGCATCTGCGAGATTTCGACGGGCACATCCTTGGGTGCATCCATCAGCCATTCGGCCCGCCCCGACAAGGCCCCCTTGGCCTTGCCAAGTCGGGCGCTGGAAAATCCCGCCAGCGTCACGGTGGAATGGCTGGGCGTGGCGCGCCCGGCGCGACGCCATTCCAAACCGAAAGCGGCCCCCGATCCGCAATTGACCACCACCGGACGCCGCCCCGATGTCAGCTCGAACGCCAGGGTCGAGGCATGGGCATTCACCGAAGCAGCACCCGAAGGCGGAGGGGCGGCATCCACGATGACGCTGGTCCGCCCCGCGCCCAACCGGGCAAATCCCATCGACAGCCCTTCGGGCATCCTGTTCTTGACATCCGATGCGGCCAGCGCCGCATCCAGCCGACCCTCCAGGCCGCGCCCCCCGCCGTGAAACCTTGCAAGACCACCATCGGAATGGCGCAGCGTGCGCAGGCTGGGCGCGATCCGGTCGATCGCCGCCAACAGATCCTGCGGGACCGTCCGCTCCGCTTCGCCCAGCGCGGCGGCGGCCCATGTCAAAAGGGTAAAGACCTCCAGCAACTCCTCGGGATTGCGCGTGGGAATGCCGCCCTGCTCGTCGACCTGCGCCCGACAGTCGCGGGCCAGCGCCCGCATCGCCGGCTCGATCAGCCGCTCCATCCCCTGCAGGGACAGACCGGCATAGATCGTGCCCGTCAGCGCCTCGATCCGCGGCAGCCCGGGCGAGGCCGCGCGCCAGCGCCGCCCCAGGAAGATCGCCTGCTGCGCCAGCGACCTGTAGAATGCCTCGGTCTGCGTCTTGTCGCGGCCGCGCAACACGAACAGCGCGTGATGGATCCAGCGGATAACCCGGCGTCCCGTCAGATCCGGTGTCCATCCGGGCCCCTGCCCGCGACCGAACCGCTCGATCCACGCCCAAAGCCACTCCTGCGCCAGGGCGCGGGTCGCCGTATCGCCGACAGCCGCCAGGTCATCCAGCCATCCAAAACCCTGCAATTCGTCCTCGAACAGATCGTCCGGCGCCTCGACCTGCCAGAGCGTCCGACCTTCCGCCACGATCAGATGCCCCGCGAACAGGTAATTCCCCGCCAGCAATTGCCGCCCCTTGGCGAAACTGCCGATGGTCCGGGGTTCGGGTTGGCTGACAAAACCGGTGGCCGGGCGCGACAGGGTGCTCAACCGCGCATGAAAGCGGTGCATCCAGCGCTTGCGACGCGCCGAAAAGCTCTCGGATCGGGACATTGCTCTGCCTCTCGCGCGGGTTGACGCGTCTTTGGCCCAGCATAGACCGGCGAACTGCGCAAGTCACCGCCGAATTCCCCGCCCCGGCTTCTTCTTGCCGGAAATATCCTCGGGGGGCATGGCCCGCAGGGCCATCGGGGGGCAGACAGCCCCCCGTCCGTCCTGTGTTCAGATCCGCAGGCAGGCGATGTAGAACCCGTCCATTCCACCCTGATCCGCCCAGAAATCCGGGCGCAGCCGCAGCCCGCCTTCCGATGTGATCCAGGCCTTGTCGATGCCCGGCAGGTTCAGCGCATCGGGATCCACCCGCAGGCCGTCATGACGCTCCAGCGCCTCGTCCACCTGTACTTCTCCCTCATCGGGCAGCAGCGAGCAGGTGCAATAGACGAGCCGCCCGCCCGGTTTCAGCAGGCCCAGCGCATGATCCAGCATCCGCGCCTGCAGATCGAACAGGTCGCCGAAATCGGATCCGTCTTTTGCATGGGGCAGGTCGGGATGACGCCGAATCGTCCCCGTGGCCGAGCAGGGCGCATCCAGCAGGATCGCATCATACTGCCCTTCATGCTCAAGCGCGTCGCCAACCACCAGCCTGGCCTGCAGGCCCGTCCGTTCCAGGTTGGCCGCGACACGCGCCATTCGCGCCTCTGACAGATCAAGCGCGGTCACCTCGGCCCCGGCAGCGGCAAGCTGCATCGTCTTACCGCCAGGTGCCGCGCACATGTCCAGAACCGTCTCGCCCGGCTGCGCCGCAAGCACCCGCGCGGGGATCGCCGCGGCAGCATCCTGCACCCACCAGGCGCCGCTATCATAACCGGGCAAGGCGGTGACCTGCCCCGCAGCCCCCAGCCTTACCGATCCCGTAGGCAGTAGAAGCCCCCCGACATCCGCGGCCAGCGCGACCGGGTCAAGCCGCGCCGTCAGGTCCAGCGGGGGCGTGGCAAATTGCACGGCTTCCATCTCTGTGACCACCGCGGCGCCATAGGCCTCGAGCAGTGGCGCGCGCAGCCATTTCGGCAGGCGCGGCACACGCAGCTTTGACCATGCAGCGGGCCCTTCCGCCGCGATTTTGCGCAGAACCGCGTTGACCAGACCCTTGAGGGCGCCTGTCCGCTTGTCCTGCCCCACGATCTGCACAGCCTCGTTGACCACGCCATGGGCATCGCCGCCCATGCAGATCTCGACCGTGGCCAGCCGCAGCATGTTGCGCACGGTCAGGGGCGGGTTCTTGCGCAGGTGACGTTCCAGCAACCTGTCCGCGCGCTCCATCCCCCGCAGCGTGTCCAGCGCAAGCCGCTGCGCGCGTGCACGGTCGGCCGGCTCCAGCCGGTCCAATGCCCCCATCGCCAGCAGTTCGGACATCAGCCGCCCTTCGCCGGTGATCCGGTCCAGCAGGTGATGCGCCGCGCGGCGGGGGGAGGATTGGGGGACGGCCATGGCGTTTTCCTTGCTTGCAGGCGGTTGCGCCGTATATCAAGCGCAGATGCCAGAAGGAAGACAGCCGTGACCGACGAGAACCAAAGCCCCGAACAGCGCGACCTGCCCCCCGCCGCCCTGCGCGCCCTCGCCGAGGCCGAAGAGCGCCGCAAGCGCGCCAAGGCGCTTGAGCTGCCCAAGGAGCTTGGCGGGCGCAACGGCCCCGAGCCCGTGCGCTACGGCGATTGGGAAAAAAAGGGGATCGCCATCGATTTCTGATGGCGCACCCCTGACGTCAGGGTGGGTTACTGCAGGGCGAAATCCGCGTGCTCGCCCTTGCCCTGGTCCGACACGAAGCGGACCGTCTGGCCCTGCACCAGCACGGCCTGGCAATTCTGGCCAAGATCGCTGCCGCCCCAGTTCAGGTCACGGCAGAAATAGCCGTCCTGCCAGCGCCATGCGCCGGTGACATCCCACCCCAGACCCTTGCCGGTGATCTCGCCGTCAGGCTTCACGGTCAGGCGCACGACAATCGGGCCATAGCCTTTCAACCGCAGATCCTTGCCAGCCACCGTGGACAGAAAGGCATTCTTGTCCGGGATCGGCGTGAATTGTTCGGCGCGGGCGGACCCCGCTTCGGACAGGGTCACCCCAAGGCTAAGGACAAGGGCAGCGGTTCTCATGATCCACCTCTGAAGGTTATCGACGATTTCCCACAGTATACGCCAGAATCAGCTTAACGGATCATTCACGCGCTCACATCCGCGCGAGGCTCGGCAGCTTCCTGCCGATCCGTCAGGGTTGTCCGTTGCCCGCCTTCAGTCGTCCTTTGCCCGCCCTCAAGGGGTCGCAAGGCCCAGCACATCCACCATGTCGTATTCGCCCGGATGCCGCCCCTGCCCCCAGAGCGCCGCCTTCAGCGCGCCCCGGGCAAAGACCGCGCGATCGGTCGCGATATGGCGCAGGATGATCCGCTCGCCTGGGGCGGCGAACATCACGTCATGCTCGCCCACGATGTCACCGCCGCGAATGGCGGAAAAGCCGATATGGCCACGTTCGCGCGCACCGGTGATCCCTTCGCGGGCCGCGTCGCGCACGTCATCCAGCCGGACACCGCGCCCGATGGCGGCCGCCTCGCCCAGCATCAGCGCTGTGCCCGAGGGGGCATCCACCTTGCGGTTATGATGCGCCTCGATCACCTCAATGTCGAAATCTTCATCAAGGGCGGCGGCAACCCGTTTCGTCAGTTGCACCAGCAGGTTGACGCCCAGCGACATGTTGCCGGCACGCACGACGACAGCATGGCGTGCAGCGGCCTTGATCGCGGCCAGATCATCCACGGACAAGCCCGTGGTGCCGATCACATGCACGGCCCGCGCCTGCGCCGCCAGCGCGGCAAATTCGACCGTGGCCGCCGGGCTGGTGAAGTCAATAACAGCCTGCGCGCGTGCGAATGCCTCAAGCGGGTCATCCGTGACCGTCACGCCCAGTGCGGCCCCACCCATGGCGGTGCCCAGGTCCTGCCCGACCCAGGCGTGGCCTTTGCGTTCGACCGCCCCGATAAGCCTTGCCTGATCGCTGTCCAGGATCGTCCGCACCAGCATCTGGCCCATCCGTCCCGATACGCCCGTAACCACGATACCCGGTTTTTCCGTCATGCTGTCGATCCCGTCTGGCAGAAGTTGTCCCTTGCGCCCCTCATATCCAAGCAACCGCCGCTTGGCAAAGCCTGCGGGAAGCCTTAGATGGGCGGCATGGCAAAAAGCACATCATCCTCAGGTCCGGGCCAACGCCAGCTGCGTGTCGGCGAACTGATCCGCCGCACCCTCTCAGAGGTGCTGTTGCGCGGTGACATCCATGACCCCGATCTCAACCGCATGTCCATCACCGTGGGCGAGGTGCGCGTGACCACCGATCTGCGGGTCGCCACGATCTATGTCCTGCCGCTGGGCGGCGAGGGCAAGGACGAGGTCATCAAGCTTCTGGCCCGCAACAAGGGCGAGCTGCGCCGCATCATCGGCAAGAAGGTCGCGCTCAAGTTTGCACCTGAACTGCGCTTCCAGCTGGACGAGACATTCGACCGGATGGACGAAACCCGCCGCCTTTTCGCGCAGGACGCCGTCCGGCGCGATCTTGACGACTGATGCGCAGGCTCCTGGCCCTGACGGCCGGCCTGATGGTCTGTGTCGTGTCCCCTGTCGTGGCGCTGGAATGCCGTGAAACCACCCATGACGATATCGTCTACGCGTTATGCGAGGTCGATACCGCGACCGAACGGCTTGAGCTGTTCCTGAACGATCCGGCGGGCCGGCCCTATGGTCATTTCTCCGCGATAGACGACGCCCTGGGCGCGGTGGGGCAGACCCTCGCATTCGGCATGAACGCGGGCATGTACCATCAGAACCGCCAGCCGGTGGGCCTGTATATCGAGAATGGCGAAACCCTTTCTCCGCTGCAAACCCGCGAAAGCTTTGGCAATTTCGGCCTGCTGCCGAACGGTGTGCTGTGCCTGACCGAAACCGGCGCGAACGTGATCGAGACGCTGCGCTATCGCGACACCGCGCCAGACTGCCGCGCCGCCACCCAATCGGGCCCCATGCTGGTGATCGACGGCGCGCTGCATCCGCGTTTCCTGCCTGACAGCACATCGCGCTATATCCGAAATGGCGTCGGCACGTCCGATGACGGAAGTCGCGCGGTTTTCGTGATCTCGCGCAATCCGGTGACGTTCCACCAGTTTGCCCGCTTTTTCCGCGACGCGCTGGGTCTGCGGCAGGCGCTTTATTTCGACGGCAATATCTCGCGCCTGCATGCGCCCCAACTGGGACGGTCGGATCCGGGTTTCCGCATGGGGCCGATCATCGGCCTGCCCGCGCCCAAGGGCGACTGATCCCGCCGGATCCTGCCACAAATGCGCAAAGGTCGCGGCACGCTTCAGCTGCAACGCCAGCGTTTGACAGACCGCCGCCCTTGGGCTAGGCCCCGCGCTTTGACAGGAACGGGACAAAACCATGGGACGCAAGCGCAAGGGTCGTGACATTTCGGGCTGGCTGGTGGTGGACAAGCCCGCGGGCCTGACATCGACCGCCGTGGTCAACAAGGTACGCTGGGCGCTGGATGCCAACAAGGCGGGCCATGCCGGCACGCTGGACCCCGAAGCGACAGGCGTTCTGGCCGTGGCCCTTGGCGAAGCGACCAAGACCGTCCCCTATATCACCGATGCGCTCAAGGCCTATCGGTTCACGATCCGGCTGGGACAGGCCACCAACACCGACGACGCCGAGGGCGAAGTGATCGCAACCTCTGACATCCGCCCGGACGACACGACGATCAAAGAGGCGCTGCATGCCTTTGTTGGTGAGATCATGCAGGTGCCGCCGCGCTTTTCCGCTGTCAAGATCGACGGGGAACGCGCCTACAAGCTGGCCCGGGATGACGAGGCATTCGAGATCGCCGCGCGGCCCTTGTGGGTCGAGGAACTGGTGATGACGGACCGGCCCGATGCCGATCATGTCGTGCTTGAGATGACCTGCGGCAAGGGCGGCTATGTCCGGTCGATCGCGCGCGATCTGGGCGAGGCCCTGGGCTGTCATGCCCATGTGGTGACCCTGCGCCGCGTCTGGTCCGGCCCGTTCGAGGCGACGGATGGTCTGACCCTTGACCAGATCGACGCGATGGCGCGGACACCCGATCTGGACGCCCATGTGCTGCCGCTGGAAACCGGCCTTGCCGATCTGCCCGAGTTGCGCTGCACCCCGGAAGGCGCTGCACGCCTGCGCAACGGAAACCCCGGCATGGTTCTGGCCTCTGACGTGGAATACGGCGACGAAGCCTGGGCCAGCCTGGACGGTCACGCCGTGGCCGTGGGCATCTACAAGGCGGGCGAACTGCATCCCAGCCGCGTCTTCAACCAGGGCTGAGGCGCCGCCGCCTTGCAAAGCACGGGCGGGCAAGGCACAACCGGGGCATGATCACACGCGATTTCCTGAAAGGCGATGCGCAGTCGACAGCGGTCTATTCCGACTGCGAACGCTATCGGTATCTGCTGACGCGCACCTGGAACGTGGAAGGGCCGCGCGCCCTGTTCGTGATGCTCAACCCATCGACCGCGACCGAGGCGCAGAACGACCCCACGGTCGAGCGGTGTGAACGCCGCGCCCGCGCGCTTGGGTTCGGCAGTTTTCGGGTCACCAATATCTTTGCCTGGCGCGACACCGATCCGCGCGCGATGCGCGCCGCATCCGATCCGGTCGGCCCTGCCAATGACGCGGCCATCGCGGACAGCTGCGGCTGGGCCAGGGGACCAGGGGACAGGATCATCGCCGCGTGGGGCACCCACGGCGCGCATCTGGATCGCGGCGCGGCCGTTGAACGCCTGCTGCGCGCGCAACGGCGCCCCCTGCATCACCTTGGTTTGACCAAGGACGGACATCCCAAGCACCCGCTCTATATTTCCTACGACCAGAAACCGATCCTCTGGCCTGCCCAACCCTGAACCGCGGAAAGGAAAGCCGATGACAGACAGCACCCGTCATCAACCCTCTGACGATCAGGCCGAGGCGATGCGCGCCCTTGCCCGCGAGGTCGAGCGCCTGAACACTCACCGATTCATCAAGGTGCACAACTCGATCTGGCGGTTGGTGGGCTTTCAGTTCCTGCGGGGTCTGGCTTTTGGCCTTGGTTCGGTTCTCGGGGCCTCGATCCTTGTCTCGGCCCTTGCCTGGTGGGTGTCGCAGTTCGAATTCCTGCCCATCATCGGCGAATGGGCCTCGGAACTGGCGAAAGAGATCGACCTCAGCCGCGGCACGAGTGGCAGCGGCCAGAATTAACCACGCCATCAGAACGGATTTGACCCGTGGCCGGCCCTTGTGGCTGTTAGAGGCGGGGTGGTCTTTTCCGTGTGGTGCGAGGGTTTTTCATGCTGATCTTGACAGGCATCTTTGGTCTGATGCTCGCCGGTGCTGCATTTGTCGGGCTGTCAGGCGCCTCGGATGACGCAGACGACAGGGATGCCCAGGATTCCCTGAACGCAGGGCCAGACTCCTCTGCGGATCATGTCGGGACCGCCAATGCGACCTCCGGTCTTGTCGCCCTTCTGGATAACGCGTCCGAGTCCAACACATCGGAACAAGCTGATGATACGGACCAGATCCTTGCGGGACAGGCGGGCCCCGACCTGATCGAAGGCGGTGGCGGTGACGACCAGATCGGCGGGCGCGACGGCAACGACACGCTGCGTGGCGCGGACGGTCGGGATGACCTGCATGGCGCCGAAGGCGATGATCTTGTGATGGGCGGGCAAGGCAACGACCAGCTTTATGGCGGCACCGGCGATGACAGCCTGACAGGCGGTGATGGCGATGATCTGCTTTTCGGCCAGAACGGGGATGACCTGCTGCGGGGTGACGCAGGCATGGACAGCCTGCATGGTGGCGATGGCATGGACCAGTTGTTCGGGGGCGCGGGTCATGACGCGCTGCATGGCGGCTTGGGCGATGACAGCCTGACCGGCGGGCCAGGCAATGACACGCTGTTCGGTGGCGCAGGCAATGACCTGCTGCTGGGCCACCGCCCCGAAGATGCGGAAGACCCCGATGCGGATTACCTCAATGGCGGGGATGGCGAGGATACGATCCTTGCCGGCAACGGCGATATCCTGACGGGGGGGCGCGGCGCGGACCTGTTCCAGCTGGGGCATTGGATCACCGATCCGGCCGACATCGTGGATTTCGATCTGGCCGAAGACAGCCTGCTTGTGGTCTATGACAACACCGGCGGCGCCGAACCCCAGATCGAACTGCGCACTGATGAAGACGGGTCGGACCGGATCAGCCTCTATCTGGATGGGGCGCATGTTGCATCATTGTCGGGCGCAAGCGGGCTGATGCTGTCGGATATCGTGATCATGGGACAGTCACAGATGTGATCGCGCCCATCAGCGAAACCTGGACCCAGAGGCACGGCAACCCCCTGACCGATTGCGGTTTTCCCTTTCCAAATGGAGGGATTTCCCCTATACGCGCGCAATCCATGCCGGATTCCCGGCCGGATATCTCCACGGACCCTGCTGGACGACATCCCGGCTTGCGCCCTTCACCTTTCATTCAAAGGAGACCCCGATGTCGATTACTGTCGAAGAAAAAGCACGTGTGATCAAGGAATTCGCAACCAAGGAAGGCGACACCGGTTCGCCCGAAGTCCAGGTTGCCATCCTCACCTCGCGCATCTCAACGCTGACCGAGCATTTCAAGACCCACAAGAAGGACAACCACGGTCGCCGTGGCCTTCTGATGATGGTGGCCCAGCGCCGCAAGCTGCTGGATTACCTGAAGGCAAAAGACGAGGGCCGTTATCAGGACCTCATCAAGCGCCTGGGCATCCGTCGCTGAGACAAGACAAAGGACCGCGCCCCAAAAGGGCGCGGTTTTACCATGATCCGATTGCCATCACGTCGGGCTTTGCGGCGATGGCAGGATGAACGAAGCAGAAGCCAAGGGGCAATACGGCCCCAGATGAAACGGCCAAAGGGGATGGGCCCCGGAGGCCAAGATAGGATACGAGATGTTTAACGTAACGACCAAAACGATGCAGTGGGGCGATGAGACGCTGACACTGGAAACGGGCAAGATCGCCCGCCAGGCAGATGGCACCGTCATCGCGACCCTGGGCGAAACCTCGGTGATGGCAAACGTCACCTTCGCCAAGGAACCCAAGCCGGGTCAGGATTTCTTTCCGCTGACCGTCCATTACCAGGAAAAATACTATGCTGCCGGCAAGGTGCCGGGCGGCTTTTTCAAGCGCGAAGCGCGTCCGACCGAAAAGGAAACGCTGACCGCGCGCCTGATCGACCGTCCGATCCGCCCGCTCTTCGTCGAAGGCTTCAAGAACGAAGTGCTGGTAATGTGCACCGTGCTGTCGCATGACCTTGTGAACGACCCCGATGTGGTGGCGATGATCGCCGCCTCTGCTGCGCTGACCCTGTCGGGCGCGCCCTTCATGGGCCCGATCGCCGGCTGCCGCGTGGGCTTTGTGAACGGTGAATATGTGCTCAACCCCTCGGTTGACGACATGCAGAACCTGCGCACCAACCCCGAGCAGCGCCTGGACCTGGTTGTCGCCGGCACCAAGGACGCCGTGATGATGGTGGAATCGGAAGCCTATGAGCTGACCGAGGCCGAGATGCTGGGCGCCGTCGTCTTTGCGCATCAGCAGATCCAGCCGGTGATCGACCTGATCATCGAACTGGCCGAAGCTGCCGCGAAAGAGCCTTTCGACTTCCAGCCCGCCGATTACAGCGCGCTTTATGCCGCCGTGAAAGCCGTGGGCGAGGACAAGATCCGCGCCGCCTATGCCATCACCGACAAGCAGGCGCGCACCACCGCGGTTGCCGAAGCCAAGGCCGCCATCAAGGAAGCCCTGACCGAGGAACAGCTGGCCGATGCCAACCTGGGCACCGCGCTGAAGAAACTGGAAGCCAGCGTTCTGCGCGGCGATGTGGTGAAAACCGGCAAGCGGATCGACGGACGTGACACGACCACCGTGCGCCCGATCGTCTGCGAAACCGGCCTGCTGCCGCGCACCCATGGGTCGGCCCTGTTCACCCGTGGCGAAACCCAGGGCCTGGTCGTGACCACGCTGGGCACCGGCGATGACGAACAGTTCATCGATGCGCTGCATGGCAACTTCAAATCCAATTTCATGCTGCACTACAACTTCCCCCCCTATTCGGTGGGCGAGGTTGGCCGCGTGGGATCGCCCGGCCGTCGTGAAATCGGCCATGGCAAGCTGGCATGGCGCGCGCTTCAGGCCGTGCTGCCCGCTGCCACCGATTTCCCCTACACGATCCGCATCGTGTCCGAGATCACAGAATCGAACGGTTCCTCGTCGATGGCATCGGTCTGCGGCGGTTCGCTGTCGATGATGGATGCAGGTGTTCCCCTGAAAGCGCCGGTTGCCGGTGTGGCCATGGGCCTGATCCTGGAAGAAGATGGCTCTTACGCCGTGCTGACCGACATCCTGGGTGACGAAGACCACCTGGGCGACATGGACTTCAAGGTGGCAGGTACCGAGAACGGGATCACCAGCCTTCAGATGGACATCAAGGTTGCCGGCATCACCCCCGAGATCATGGAAAAAGCCCTGGCGCAAGCCAAGGACGGCCGTATCCACATCCTGGGCGAGATGGCCAAGGCCCTGACGGGCGCTGCCGAATTCTCGATCCACGCACCGCGTATCGAGACGATGCAGATCCCGACCGACAAGATCCGTGAAGTGATCGGCTCGGGCGGCAAGGTCATCCGCGAGATCGTGGAAGTCTCGGGCGCGAAGGTCGACATCAACGACGACGGCATCATCAAGATCGCATCGCCCAACGGCGAGTCGATCAAGAAGGCCTATGACATGATCTGGTCCATCGTGGCCGAGCCGGAAGAAGGCAAGATCTACAAAGGCACCGTGGTCAAACTGGTCGATTTCGGCGCTTTCGTGAACTTCTTCGGCAAGCGCGACGGCCTGGTGCACGTGTCCCAGATCGAAAACCGCCGCCTGAACCATCCGTCGGATGTTCTCAAGGAAGGTCAGGAAGTCTGGGTCAAGCTGCTGGGCTTCGATGATCGCGGCAAGGTTCGCCTGGCGATGAAATCGGTGAACCAGGAAACCGGCGAAGAGATCACCAAGGAAGCGGCAGAAGCGGGCGAATAAGCCCCCTTTTCCCTTTGGAACGGACAAGGCCCCGATGGCAGCATCGGGGCCTTTCTTTGTTTGCCACGATGCGATGAATTGACAGCCCATGCGCCGCTGTCCATGGTTAAAGGGTGGTTCCGTTTTTGGTTAACGAGTGAGCGTGTAGCGATGACGACCGAGACCCCCGATCTAATCCCCGCAACAGATATCTATGGTGGCGTCCGACTGAGTACGGATATGGCCCCCGAGATGGGAACCATGTCTGCGCCCAAGGGCGTGGCGCTGGTGCTGCATGGCTTTGATCTGATGAAAAACCACCAACCCGGGCAGGCCTTGCTTGTCGCCGTGGACTGGCTTCGATTCAAGCTTGAGAAACAGGGCTATCAGGTCATCTTCGGGCGCTACAACACCCATCAATCGTTCATCTATGGCGCGCAGGAAATCGCAGCATACCTCAAGAACAACAATGTTCCGACGAACAACCTGTCGATTTTCGCCTATTCGATGGGCGGACTTGTCGCCCGCCAGATGATCGCGAATGGGCTGAAGCCCAAACGTCTTTTCACCTATTGCACGCCGCACCTGGGCACCATGTTGCATGTGCCCCCGATCAACCACGGCGCCATGTCGATGATGCCCATCAGCCAGGATCTGGGCAAACTCAACAAGAATGCGACCGAGGCAGCCTTGCGCGGCAATGTGACGGCAATCGGTTTCAGCCATGCCAACCCTTCGCCGCAACTGCATGACGGCGTGGTGGACATCAATTCGGCCACGGGTGTCGGCCTTGGTTTCGGGCGGCCGGTGCATTGGTTGTCGATGCGCGTCGGGCCGCAATTGCCGCTTGATCCCCATGGGGCGGTGCAGAACCTGCCGGATATCGAGCCTGCCCTGTCGATGTTCGTCGGGGACGTTCTGAAAGGCTGACACGATGCTGGAACCCAGCCCCGAAGACCCAAGGCGGTTCATGCCACGGGTCCGCTTCGACGGCACCGCCATAGAGTTCGAGGCGATGTGCCTGATCCGTTGGGACATCAACCTGCTGTTGATCGCGGTTCGGCCATTCGAAAATCATCTGCCTCGGGATGACATGGCGATGGCCCCCTATGTTCCGCCCGCAGACCTGAGCAGCTACAAATCGCGCAACCCGAATTTCCAGTTCATCTGCGAAGTCGACCAGCGCAACGGATTTGACCGCGCGACAAAGGTAACGGCCTCTGGCCGCCTGACCAACAGCAAGGACCAAAAGGACTTTTTCGACGACGCGTGTTTCTTTCAGGACTTCCTGCCCGAGGACTTGGACGACACCACCCGCATGCCTTACGACAGCTGATCGCGTCCGGTTAGATAATCTCGTCCTCGTCGAACAGTGGCGGCGCCTCCATCTGCGCTGCTACCATTTCCAATGCAGCCTCGGCATGGGCGACCTTGGGCGTTTCAGCCACGTGGAACAACGCGTCGCCCTCGTTCACGACAGGCATGTTGCTGCGCCCCACGATGATCCCGTTGGACTGTGCCGCGATCTCGACCTCGGCCACGCCGAAAGGGTCGGATACCGCGCCAAGCACTGTTCCCGCTTCAACAAGATCGCCGATCCCGCGATAGGTGCGCAGCAGACCGCCGGCGGGCGCGCGGTACCAGCTTGATCTTGTGCAGGTCACCGGACGCGCGCGCAGGCGCGGCACGCCTTTGGGGCCGATCATCCCCAGGCTCTGCATCACCCGCAGGATACCGGACAACCCGGCGCGCGCCGCCAATTCGTCAAAACGCAGCCCTTCGCCCGCCTCGTAAAGCAGCACATCCACACCCGCCGCCTCGGCCGCCATGCGCAGTGATCCGTCGCGCAGCTTGGAGTGCAGCATGACAGGCGCACCGAAGGCCTGGCCCAGCGCCTCAAGCCGCGCATTGCCCGGCGTCAGGCGGATCTGAGGCAGGTTCGACCGCTGCACGGCGGCCGAATGCAGATCGATCCCGAAATCCGAGCGGCTGACGATCTGGCTGAGAAAGATATGCGCCAGCCGCGCGCCCAGCGATCCCTCGGCAGATCCGGGAAAACAGCGGTTCAGGTCGCGCCGATCCGGCAGGTAGCGCGAGTGGTTCAGGAAACCGAAGGTGTTCACGATCGGCACCGCCAGCAGCGTGCCGGCCATGCGTTCCAGGTTGGGCGCGCGCAGCAGGCGGCGCACGATCTCGACCCCGATCACCTCGTCGCCATGGATCGCAGCGGATACGAACATCACCGGCCCCGGCTTGCGCCCATTGACCACATGCACCGCCATCGACACCGGCGTGTGATCCGACAGCGACGATACCGGCAGATCAATGGTGCGCCGGGTGCCCGCGGGCACCCGCACCCCGCCCAGTTCGAACGCGGTCACACCCGTCATCCCTTGCCCTTGGTCTTGGTCTGCCCGTCCTTGGCGTTCTTTTCGATGAATTCGATGATCATGCCCGCGATATCCTTGCCCGTGGCTTTCTCGACCCCTTCCAGACCGGGGCTGGAGTTTACCTCCATCACCACGGGGCCATGATTCGACCTGAGCATATCCACGCCGCAGACATTCAACCCCATGGATTTCGCGGCGCGGATGGCCGTGGACCGTTCTTCCGGTGAAATCTTGATCGGTTTCGCCGATCCGCCGCGATGCAGGTTCGACCGGAACTCACCCTCCGCCCCGGTGCGCTGCATGGCAGCAACCACCTTGCCGCCCACGACGATGGCGCGAATGTCGGTACCGCCCGCTTCCTTGATGAATTCCTGCACCAGGATGTTCACGCCTGCGCCGCGAAACGCCTCGATCACCGATTTTGCAGACCGGTCGGTATCGGCCAGAACCACGCCGATGCCCTGCGTGCCTTCCAGGAGCTTGATCACCAGCGGCGCGCCACCGGCCAGTTTCACCACCTCTTCGGTCTGCTTCGGATCGTGGGCAAAGGTCGTGACCGGCAAGCCGATCCCGTCCCGCGCCAGCAATTGCATCGACCGCAGCTTGTCACGGCTGCGCCCGATGGCCACGCTTTCATTCAGGGGATAGACGCCCTGCATTTCGAACTGCCTGAGCACGGCAAGCCCGTAAAAGGTGACCGACGCCCCGATGCGCGGGATCACCGCGTCGTATCGCGGCAGTTTCTCGCCGTCGTAATAGATTTCGGGCCTGCGCGAGGCGATGTTCATGCTGCAGCGCAGGGTGTTGACGAAATCCAGCTCGTGCCCACGCGCCTCGGCCGCCTCTTTCAGGCGCTGATGCGAGTAGAGAGCCGGGTTGCGCGTCATCATGGCGATCTTCATGGAAAGGGTCCTTTACGGGAAACGATTGGGCGGCGGCGGGCCGGAATGTCAGGGCTTGCCTTGACCGCCAGTTGGGCGGGGCATGCCCGCCAGATAGGATTTGCCGGCATCCACAAGGATGCCACGTTTGCGGATCGCGGTACGACCCAGGATGATCGGCATCGCCATGGCGGAACGGTCGGCCAGCGACACCTCGATCCGCCAGCGCCGCCCCCCCAGCAGAAGCAGGGTTTCGATCACAAGCCGATCCTCGCCCTGGCCCGAGGTATTCTTGATCTCGCGCCGGTCGATCAGGGGCGCTTCGCAATCGCGCGCGGTCAGACCGCTGGCATGCGGAATGTGGAACCGCACCCAATCCGCGCCATCACGCTGGAATCGCACCGCCCTTGTGGCATGCAGCGCCGAAGTGCGCGCGCCCGTGTCGATCTTGGCCTGCATCAGGTCAATGCCCAGTTCCGGCAATGCGATACGCTCGCGCCAGCCGATCAGCATCGGCGGCATCTTTGCCTTGCCGGACGTCGTCTTGCCCATGGCGCCTGTTCTCTCCGGCATAAGGTGATCCTGTCGAATGCGTGCGCCCAGTCTACCAGTCAGACATCGCCCGCGCATCCCCCGGCGCGCCGCGTAATCCTGTGCCCGGTCTTTGTCCATGACCACGGTGACAATGGAATGAAAAAACCCTGCGGAAAAGTTCCGCAGGGTCGTCTTGCATCCGTCTGGCTTGGAACGGATCAGAGCTTGGTGGTGCGCAGATAGGGCAATTTCACATCAATCTCGCCAAAGCGCGCGCGAGCCTGATCGTCGGTCAGGCTAAGCGCGACGATCACATCCTGCCCCGGCACCCAGTTGGCAGGCATCGCCACAGGCACCCCAAAGCTGGCCTGCAAGGCATCGAGCGCGCGCAGCACCTCGGCGAAGTTGCGGCCGACAGACATCGGATAGGTCATGATCAGCTGCACCTTCTTGTCAGGGCTGATGATGAAGACAGACCGCACGCTGGCGGAATCCGCAGCCGTGCGCCCGTCAGGCAGATAGGCTTCGGCGGGCAGCATGTCGAAGGCCTTGGACACGGCAAGGTCCTTGTCCGCGATGATCGGGAACCCGGCCTTGGCACCCGAGAAACCTTCGATGTCCGCTTTCCACTTCACATGTTCGTCAACCCCGTCC
Organism: Rhodobacterales bacterium; assembly: GCA_033839205.1. Classification (GTDB taxonomy): domain Bacteria; phylum Pseudomonadota; class Alphaproteobacteria; order Rhodobacterales; family Rhodobacteraceae; genus Seohaeicola. The sequence goes on from JAJLKH010000096.1 coordinate 78,722, forward strand.
ACCGAGAGGCCGATCACCTTTGTGCCGCGCTTGGCCCATTCATCGGCCAACTGCGCCACGGCACCGAATTCGGTCGTGCAAACAGGGGTGAAATCCTTGGGGTGGCTGAACAGGATCGCCCAGCTGTCACCGATCCAGTCGTGAAAGGTGATCTTTCCCTGATCGGTGTCCGCCGTGAAATTCGGCACGATATCGTTGATACGCAGGCCCATTTGGGTTTCCTTTCCTGTCATGGTTTCATTTATATTCCGAAATTCATATATTTACTGATCAACGGATTTGCACCCCCTCCCTTGCAGCCAATCAGGCAGAGTGACAGAGTGTCGCGAATCCAGTGAGCCGGCCTTTGATCCAGTGGATCAGGCCCCATATCGCGACGCAATCACGAAGGAGATCGACATGATCGAGAAACGTCAGTTCTACATCAACGGTGCATGGGTTGACCCGATCGAGGGGCGCGATCACAACGTCATCGACCCCTCGACCGAAGAACCCTGCGCCGTCATATCGCTGGGTGGCAAGGCCGACACGGATGCCGCAGTTGCAGCGGCCAAGGCTGCGTTTCCCGCATGGATGAACACCCCGGTCGAAGAGCGCATCGCGCTGGTCGAAAAGATGCTCGAGATCTACAAGTCCCGGACCGAGGATCTGGCACAGGCCATGACCATGGAAATGGGCGCGCCCATCGACATGTCGCGCGTCTCGCAGGTGGGTGCAGGCACATGGCACACCACCAACTTCATCAAGGCGGCCAAGAATTTCAAGTTCATCCGCCCGCTGGGCGATCACGCCCCGAATGACCGGATCGTATATGAGCCGATCGGCGTCTGCGCGATGATCACGCCCTGGAACTGGCCGATGAACCAGGTCACGCTCAAGGTCGTGGCAGCTGCCATCGCGGGTTGCACCATGGTGCTGAAGCCGTCCGAGGAAAGCCCGCTGAACGCCATCGTCTTTGCCGAGATCATGCACGAGGCCGGTTTCCCCAAAGGTGTGTTCAACCTGGTCAACGGCGACGGCGTGGGCGTCGGCTCGCAACTGTCCTCGCACCCGGATGTGGATATGGTCAGCTTCACAGGCTCGACCCGCGCGGGTATCGCCATTTCCAAGGCCGCCGCGGACACGCTCAAGCGCGTGCATCTGGAACTGGGTGGCAAAGGCGCGAACATCATTTTCGCCGATGCCGATGACAAGGCCGTCAAGCGCGGCGTGCTGCACATGATGAACAACTCGGGCCAGTCCTGTAATGCACCCAGCCGGATGCTGGTGCAGAAAGGCGTCTATGAGAAAGCCGTCGAAACAGCCGCCGAAGTGGCCAATTCCGTGACCGTGGGCAACGCACACGAACCCGGCCGCCACATTGGCCCGGTGGTGAACGAGGCCCAGTTCAACAAGATCCAGGGCCTGATCCAGAAAGGCATCGACGAGGGCGCGCGCCTTGTGGCAGGCGGCACTGGCCGTCCCGAAGGCTTCAACCGCGGTTTCTTCGTCAAGCCGACGGTCTTTGCAGATGTCACCAATGACATGACCATCGCGCGCGAGGAAATCTTTGGCCCCGTGCTGTCGATCATCCCCTTCGAAACCGAGGAAGAGGCGATCCGCATCGCCAATGACACGGTTTACGGTCTGACCAACTACATCCAGACCCAGGATGGCGAGAAATCCAACCGGATCGCGCTGCAACTGCGCTCGGGCATGGTTGAAATCAACGGTCAGTCGCGCGGTGCAGGTGCGCCCTTTGGCGGCATGAAACAGTCCGGCAACGGTCGCGAAGGCGGTGTCTGGGGTATCGAGGATTTCCTCGAGGTCAAGTCGGTCGCTGGCTGGGCGGCTGAATAAGCCACTGACAATACGATAAAAAACCGCCGTCCGGGATGCCGGGCGGCGGTTTTGTCTTGTCCGGTGGCTTGCGGGCCTTAATCCAGCTTGCGGGCCTCATCGACCAGCATCACCGGGATACCGTTGCGGATCGGATAGGCCAGTCCGGCGGATTTGCTGATCAGTTCCTGATGATCGGCATCGTATTCCAGACGCCCGCCCGTGCGCGGGCAGACCAACGCCTCAAGCATCCGGCGGTCGAAAAGCGGTCCATCCATCATTGCATGATCTCCTCTGCGTTGCCGCCGCGCAGGGAATACTCGATCAAGGTGACCAGCGTTTCACGTCGCGTTGACAGGCAAGGCGCCTCAAGCAGGGCCTGCTTGTCCTCGGGGTCGAAATCCAGAAGCATGGACAACGAGTTGATCAGCAACTCGTCATCCGCGTCCTGCAGGCTTTCCCAATCGGTCTGCAATTCGCGCGCGGTGAAATAGCGCGACAGCAGGTTCATGAAGGCTTCGCGGTCAAAGCCAAGATCCGTCTCTTCGCGACCAAGATCACGCTCGAACCCCGACCATGACACTTCGCACCGGCGATAGGGGGTGAAACCCGTAACCTCGCGCACCACGCGGAAGCGGGACATGCCCGACAGCGTGATCAGATAGCGCCCATCCTCGGTTTCCGAGAATTGCGTGACCCGACCCGCACAACCGATCTGATGCAGCCCGTTGCCGTCCCGTCCGGGGACGGCGTTCGGTTGCACCATGCCGATCAGGCGTTCCGGCGTTTTCAGCGCATCTTCCAACATGGCGAGGTAGCGCGGCTCGAAGATGTGCAATGGCAACCGCGACCGGGGCAGCAAAAGCGCCCCGGGCAGCGGAAACACCGCGATCACGTCCGGCATGTCAAATGTCTTGCCCATACCCTGCGACCTAGCCCATCAAAGCCATCAGGCAAATATCATCGAAGACAGCTTGCGCCGACCGTTCAAAACAACGGGATCATTGGGTTTGAGCGCTTCGAAGATGGTGAAAAGCTGCTGCTTGGCGGCACCGTCGTTCCATTCCCGGTCCCGGCGAAAGATTTCCAGAAGCATATCGACAGCCTCGGCCATCCGGTTGGACGCCTGCAGCGCAAGTGCCAGGTCAAAACGCGCCTGCAGGTCCGCGGGGTTCGCATCGACTGCGGCCTGCAATTCGGCAACCGGACCAGCCCCCGCCGCCTGCCGCGCCAGTTCAAGCTGCGCATGGGCCGCTTCCAGGGGCGCGGCCTTCGCGATCTCTGCGGGCGCGCCGTTCAGCACGGCCTCGGCCTGGTCCAGATCACCCTTTGCGATGTGGCATTGCACAAGCCCGGCATAGGCCGCGACATTGGCGGGGTCTTCCTCGAGGATGGCGGCAAAGGTTTGTGCCGCATCATCCACGGCGCCTTCGGCCAACATCGCCTCGGCGGCTTCGATCGCTTCCGCAAGACCGCCGTCACCGGCCAGTTCTGCCAGACGCTTGACGAAGGCCTGCACCTCGGAGGCGGGCACCGCCCCCTGGAAGGCATCGACAGGCTGGCCCTGCCAGAAGGCATAGACTGTCGGGATCGACTGCACCCGCAGTTGTGCCGCGATGCGCTGGTTCTGATCCACATTGACCTTGACCATCTTCACCGCGCCCTTGGCGGCCTCGACGGCGGATTCAAGCTGTGGGCCAAGCGTCTTGCAGGGGCCACACCACGGCGCCCAGAAATCCACGACCACCGGCACGGTCATCGAGGCATCGACAACCTCGGCCATGAAATCCGCCTCGGACACATCCATGATCACCGCCTTGTTGGCGGCGGGCTGCTTTTGTCCCAATTCCAGCATCTTCCGTCATCCTTGTCTGCAAATCTGCGTGGCACCCGCACGGGGTGCGTTCATCACCCTATATGGGGTGACATATTCGTGAAATCAAAGGTCAAAGGTCGCAAAGACAGGCGCGTGATCGCTGGGCTGTTCCCATCCGCGCGCCGCGCGCAACACGCGGCTGGAATGACCGGCCTGCGCGATATCCGTCGTGGCCCAGACATGATCCAGCCTGCGCCCCTTGTCGGCGGCATCCCAATCAGCCGCACGATAGGACCACCAGCTGTAAAGCTGCCCCTCGGGGATGTCGGCGCGGGTCACATCGACCCAGGCACCTGATTCCTGCACCTGCCCCAGGTGATCCACCTCGATCGGGGTGTGGCTGACGATTTTCAACAATTGCTTGTGGTTCCAGACGTCATCCTCGCGCGGGGCGATGTTCAGATCGCCCACAAGGATCGACCGTTCTGGCCTGTCTCCATGAAACCAGTCCCGCATCTCGGTCAGGTAATCCAGCTTCTGGCCGAACTTGTCGTTCACCGCGCGGTCGGGCACATCGCCCCCCGCAGGGACATAGCAGTTATGGATCACCACCCCATTGGGCAGCCGCGCCGCGACATGCCGCGCATGGCCAAGGTTGGCGAAATCCATCTCGCCCATATCTTCGAGCGGCAGTTTCGACAGGATCGCAACCCCGTTGTATCCCTTCTGCCCACGCGCGACGATGTGGTGATAGCCCAGCGCCTGGAACCCCTCCAGCGGGATCTTGTCCACCGGGCTTTTGCATTCCTGCAAACACAGCACATCGGGGGCTTCTTCCGACAGCAGCTTGCACACCAGCCCTTCACGCAGCCTGACCGAGTTGATGTTCCAGGTGGCAAGGGTAAAGGTCATGTTCTGCTCCGTTCCAATGGTTCGGCGGCAGGCCTAGCACATGGGACAGCCAAGCGGGAGGGGGGTGTCACCCTGTTGGCACTTCAGATCGACACACGCGACAGCAAAGTTGCGCGGTCCACGCGCGCCTTGGGATCACGTAACACGACAGACCCGCGGTTCAGCGCCACGAATTCATCGGCCAGCTGATAGGCAAAGTCGAAATACTGTTCGACCAGAACGATCGCGATCTCGCCCTCGTCGCGCAGCGCTTCGATCACCCGGCCGATCTGCTTGATGATATTGGGCTGAATGCCCTCGGTCGGCTCGTCCAGCAGCAATACACGCGGCTTGGTGATCAGCGCCCGCGCGATGGCAAGCTGTTGTTGCTGCCCGCCTGACAGGTCACCGCCGCGGCGGTCCTTCATTTCGGCCAGTACCGGGAACAGCTCATAGATGCGTGGTGGGATGGCCTTGTCGCCGCGCGGCAGGCAGGCGAACCCCGTTGTCAGGTTTTCGGTCACGCTGAGAAGGGGAAAAACCTCGCGCCCCTGCGGCACATAGGCGATGCCCGCGCGCGCCGCCTGAAACGCGGTCGGATGATCCAGCGGTTTGCCATCCAGCGTGATCGTGCCCCCGGAATAGGGATGCCGCCCCGCGATGGCCTTCAGAAGGCTGGTCTTGCCCACGCCATTGGTGCCCATCACCGCCGTCACCTGCCCCGGTTTCGCGGTCATGAAGATCCCGTTCAGGATCTGGCTTTGCCCGTATTTCAGGGTCAGGTCGGCAATCTCCAGCATCTCAGCGCCCCAGGTAGACGTCGATGACGTCCTGATTTTTCGTCACATGGTCCAGACTGCCCTCGGCCAGGACCGATCCTTCATGCAGAACCGTCACCTTGCAATTCAGCCGCCGCACGAATTCCATGTCATGCTCGACCACCACGACCGCCCGGGTCTGCGCCGCGCGCACCAGCAGGGCGGTCGTATGCTCCCGCTCCGCAGGGGTCATGCCCGCTGCGGGTTCATCCACAAGAAGCAGTTGCGGGTCCTGCGCCAGTAGCATCCCGATCTCCAGCCATTGCTTCTGCCCATGGCTCAACTCACCCGCGCGGCGCGGCAGATCTTCGGTCAACCCGATCTCTTCCGCGATCTCGTCGATCCGCGCCGCCGACGCCCGGCTTTTGCGATAGAACAGCACGTCGAACGGCCCGCGCGGGTTTTTGAGCGCCATGGCAAGGTTTTCCCGCACCGTCTGCGCCTCGAAGACGGTGGGTTTCTGGAACTTGCGCCCGATCCCTTGCCGCGCGATCTGGCTTTCGGACATGTCCAGCAGCGACAAGCTGCGCGGCCCCCAGATCACCCGCCCCTCGTCCGGTTTGGTCTTGCCGGTGATGATATCCATGAAGGTCGTCTTGCCCGCGCCGTTGGGACCGATCACCGCACGCAACTCTGCCTCACCGATGCTGATCGACAGGTTGTTGATGGCGCGGAACCCGTCGAAGGTGACACTGACACCGGACACTTCCAGAAGCGTACTCATGGCTCACCCTCTTCCTTGCGCCAGGCGCCCTTGTCGGGGCCGTAATCGCCCTGCCGGTCCGCCACGGGTTTCAACACGATCAGGTCGAACAACCCGCCGATCCCCTTGGGAAAGAACAGCGTGACCGCTACGAAGGACAGGCCCAGAAGCACCAGCCACCAGTCGGTCCAGTTGATCGTGTAAAAGCCAAGCTCCACTGCCGGGGCCGACCCTCCCGTGAACCAGGATGACAACAGCGACACGAAGGCCGCGCCAATCACCGCGCCGTAAAGCCGCCCTCGCCCGCCGATGGCGACCCAGACCGCCAGGTAGATCGAGGCGATGGGCGCGATCTCGGCCGGGTTGATGATGCCCGCCTGCGGATAATAAAGCGCACCGGCAATGGCCGCGACAATCGCCGTCAGCGTAAAGACGAACAGCTTGTAGCTTTCCACATGATAGCCCAGGAACCGTACGCGGCTTTCGTTGTCGCGGATGGCGCGGATCACGCTGCCCATCTTGCCGGACACGATCCAGGCAAAAAGTACATAGCCCAGCCCCAACCCCAGCGCCGAGGCCCAGAAGAACGCGATCGAGATCACCGATTGCGGCACCGCATCAAGCCCGGGGATGTTCTGCAACCCCGACAGACCGTTGTTGCCACGCAAGCCGCTGTCATTCTGAAAAAGGTATAGCGACAGCGCCAGTGTCATCGCCTGTGTCAGGATCGACAGGTACACCCCCGTCACCCGACTGCGGAACGCCAGCCAGCCAAAGACCAGCGCCAAAAGGCCCGGCACCAGCACGACCATCAGCAATTGCAGCGTCAATGAATGGGAGAAAGCCCAGAGCAGCGGGAATTCGGACGATCCCACGACGCCGAATATCTGCGTGGCGATGGCATCCGTCACTTCCTTGTCAGTGGGCGGCAGAGGCGCATTGGCCAGCGATTCCACCACGATCAACTCGGTCCGGGCATACATCAGCCACATCCCGATGGCATAGCCGCCCAAGCCGAAAAACGCGAAATGCCCAAGGCTGAGGATCCCGCAATAGCCCCAGACGACATCCATCGCGATGGCGATCAGGCACAGGCACAGGGTCTTGCCCAGCGTCTTGACGAAAGAGGTCGAGATCAGCCCCACACCCGTCACCTCGGACATCAGCGTGACCGCGACGGTAAAGACCGACAGCGCCAGCAGGAACCAGAGGACCGAAGGGTTGCGTGCAATGAAGGAACGGTTCATCCGCGGCCTCCGTTGCAGCGGGGGGTCAACCCCCCGCACCCCCCGGGATATTTGGGGCAAGAAGAAGCAGAAGCGGTTTTGCCATGTGACATGACGTCAATCCCCCGCCGCGCGGCCCTTGAGGGCGATGATGCCCTTTGGCCGGAACTGGATGAACAGGATGATGAACAGGATCATGTAGGTCTGCGCCGCCAGCGTGTTGCTGGGGTTCAGGAACTCGATCCCCTTCTGCAGAAAGCCGATCAACGTGGCCCCGGCCAGTGTACCCCAGACATTGCCGACACCGCCCACGACCACGGTCATGAAACTTTGCACGATGTAATCTGCGCCCATTTCCGATGTGACCTTAGCGTAAAGCCCGATGGCCACGCCCGCGATCCCCGCGATGCCTGACCCAAGGCCGAAGGTCAGCATGTTGATCCGGTCGGGGTTGATCCCCATCGATGCCGCCATGCCGGGGTTCTGGGTCACGGCGCGCACTTCGAGCCCCAGACGCGTGCGTTTGAGGATGTAGATCAGCAGCCCCAGGAACATCAGCGCCAGCACGAAGATCGCAACGCGGATCATGCTGATCGACACAACCTCGTTGAAGGTCAGTGTCCCGCTGAGCCAGTCGGGCGAGGTCAGCGGCCGCGCCTGCGTGCCGAAGATGTTCTTGGCCAGCTGCTGAAGCGCGATGGAAATGCCGAATGTGGCCAGCAGTGTTTCCAGGGGCCGGTGATAGAGCCAGCGGATCACAAGCCGCTCCATCGCGACGCCAGCGGCGAAAGTGACGGCAAAAGCCAGCGGCAAGGCCAGCAGCAGCGACAGTGTATAATCCGGGATGAAAAGCTGCACCACATAGCCGGTATAGGCGCCCATCATGATGAATTCGCCATGCGCCATGTTGATCACCCCCATCACGCCAAACGTGATGGCAAGGCCGATGGCGGCCAGAAAATAGATCGAGGCCAGCGACAAGCCGTCCAGCGCCAGATCAGCGGCCTGGTTCAATCCGACCTTGAACTCGATCGCCTCCAGCGTATCGGCGGCGGCGGTGGTAATCGCGGGATCGGGTTCGGTATAGAGCAGGACAAAGCGATGCGCGGCCAAGGCCGCCGCCTGATCATCCAGCGTCACGAGCGGCGGCACGGCACCGGTCGCGGCCAGGGTTTCATACGCCGCCTCGCGCGCGGCGTCCGTGGACAGGCTTGCCACCGGAATGCCCGCCACGCTGCCGCCATCCATTGCGGCGATCAAAGCGTCCTTGATGGCCTGGGCACCTGTCAGTGGCGGCGCGAAACCCGCCTCGACAAGACGGGCATAGGCCTCGGCCTCGGATAACGCATCGCTTCCCGGTTCCAGCACAGCGGCGATGTTGCGATCCGTCGGAAGCACGGGAAAGACTGCCGGGCTGGTCGCCAGGATCAGGTTCAGCACCGCACGGGCATCCACACCCAGATCACCCTCAAGACTTTCGATGGCGGCAATCCGTGCAGCGGGCGTTTCGGCAAACCGGGCGGACAACAGCCTTTCCAGCCGTATCTTGCGCAGTTGCAAGGCCGGATCAGGTTCTGCCTCTATGGACAGTCGAAGCGGTTCCAACTGATCTTCCGACGGGCTGCGCGCGATGGCATCCAATGCCGCCAAGCGCCGCGCCGGATCGTCATCCAGCAACTGGAAGGCCACAAGCGCGGATCCGATCACGCGCCGCACCCCGGCATTGGGGCGCAGTTCGCTCATGTCGGCGCTTTCGGCCTGCCCCGCATCTTGACCTGTATCTACATCAATCAGGGCATATCCCCCGTCAGACGTGGTCGCATAGTAGAACATCCCGTCGCTGGACCGCAGGTAAACGCCCCGGTCGCGCCAACGTTCCAGGAACACCGGCACCCCGGGCAGATCGCTGTCCAGCAAGGCGGCAATCAAGCCATCGACGGTGCTGCGCGACGGGTTCGCCACCGCATCGGCATTGGCTTGAAGCAAGGCCTGAAGCGGCGCATCGCTGTCTTGTGCACGGGCCGCACCCAGGCCCAATGCAATCGCCAAGGCGCAGCAGATAAGGCGGAAAATCATGATAAGTCCTTGACCGAAGGGCTGACGGGCGGACGGGGGCGCGGATCGCCGCACCCCCGGCTTGAGGGTCAGTAGTTCGAGGTCA
>JAJLKH010000097.1:0-7692 GCA_033839205.1 Rhodobacterales bacterium
TCGATCAAGGCCGTGTCCCGTCCGATCACGGCTGCATGGGCCCGGTTTCTGGCGCCAAGCTTCTTGCAGATCGACCGCATGTGCATCTTTACCGTCGTCTCGCTCTGGTCGAGGTCATTGGCGATGTGCTTGTTGGTCAGGCCGCTTGCGGCAAGACGCAGAACATACAGTTCGACGTCGTTAAGCTTTTCATGTTCCGACGCGCCCTGCTTTTCGTTCAGCGCACTTGTCGGCACGAACTTCTGACCCGACTCGATCAATCGCAGGACGCTGACAAGCGACTGTAGCGGCATTGTCTTGGGGATAAGCCCGCGCACCCCCAGTTCCATCGCGCGGTTCAGCGTGTGGCGATCCGCGGTGGCCGAAAAGAGCACGACCTGCCCCTGTCCCGCATCCTCGACGATGCGGCGCACGCTTTCCATCCCGACCATGCCGGGCATCCGCAAGTCCAGCATCACGATGTCGAACGGTTCCGAATTCCTGAGGCATTCGACCGCTTCGTCGAAGCTTTCCGCCGTTTCGACATAGAACCTTCCTGTATTGGCCAGCAAGGTCGCAACCGCCTCTCCGATCAAGCGGTGATCATCTGCAAGCAAAACTCTGGTCATCGGCTCGTCCAGCAATGGTGTCATTGATTTTGCCATCGTCTAAATCTCGTTTGGCTTGTTCCGTGTCCGCTTTAACCGAACTTTGCGACAGGTTTTGGGCGTTTGGTGAAACACAAAAACAAGGCTATCTAATCGAACGTCTAATATATCGGCAGATGGTTCAGCTCCCGTTAGGTGATCCCCATCATAACTTTATCTGTCAAGTATTGAGTGTCTCAAAGCCACCCTTTCAATCTTAAGATACTATTGTCGGACTTAAAGAGGATGGATAGGTTTTTGACCTGAACGAAAAAAGGGTCTTTTTGTCATGTTTCGCAGAGATTTGTTCCGCTACGCCGCGTCCGCCGGCGTCATATCGATGTTTGGTCCCCTTGCCCGGGCCGGCTCTGACGTGCTGCTGACCGTGGACAGCCGCGGCGACGGATCAATGCTGAAACAGTTCACCGATGCCGATCTGATGGCGCTGCCGCAGGCCGAGTTCATGACGTCGACGATCTGGACCGCCGGTGTATCGACCTTTTCGGGCCCAACGCTGGCCTCGGTGCTGGAAGCAGCCGACGCGGCCGATGGCGTGCTGCAGATGACGGCGGTCAACGACTACAAGGTCGACGTTCCCCGCGCCATCGTCGAGCCGAATGTGCCGATCCTGGCCAACCGGATCGACGGCAAGCCCTTCGGTATACGTGACAAAGGCCCGCTATGGCTTATGTTCCCATTCGACTCGGACAGCCGCTACCAGAGTGAAGAGGTGTATTCGTTTTCGATCTGGCAGCTGACTCAGATAAAGGTTCGGCAGGAATGATGCGTTGTTTGCCATTGTAGGCACCCATGTCCTTGGCAAGGACAGTTCCCGCCGGTTGACAGCTTTTTCGCTGCTGGCGCTTCTGGTTCTGTCATGCCTTGCCATGGTCTACAGCGCACAGTCGTTTCGGGATCGGATCGATGCCGTCAGGGCGTCTGACTCGGACAATACCGGTTGGTTGATTTCGCAGCTTGACGTCGATCACAAGGCGCTGGCGCTTGCGATCGACAGGGTTTTGCTGGCGGACATCTATCCCGATATGCTGACCTACGAGAACACCGGCCTTTCGGCGGTACACCTGCGTTTCGACATTTTCTACAGCCGGGTGGATACCGTGCTGTCCGCGCTTGGGCGCGAAGAGTTGTCAGAGCAGTTGAAGGATCTGCTGGTCGAGCTGAGCATGACACGCGACGCCCTTGCAGCCGAAATCGATGGCATTGCCGAGAACGACACGGACGCGTTGTTGCGCTTTGGCGAAAAGATATCTGCCTTCAGGCCGGTTGTGCGCGATGTGACGACGATGGCGCTGCAATACTTCGTTGCGCAATCGGAACGCGTGCGCGAGATGGAGCAGTCGCTTCTCAAGCAGTTCTGGGTGCAAAGCGTGGTGCTGCTGGCATTGATGGTCATTTCGGCCTTGCTGGCGTTGCGGCTGTGGCGCGAACTGGAAGCGCGGACCGTGATGATGCAACGCGCCCTCGATACGGTGTCCAAGGTTGTCGATGTCTCTCTCAGCGCGATCGTGATCACCGACATGAAGGGCCGGATCCAACTGGCCAATCCCGCAGCTTCGCATATTTTCGGTGTTCCCTCTGACGAGCTGGTAGGGCGGCAGCTTGACGACGTGATGATCCCGGAAGGGCTTCATCAGCCCAACGCCGGCTTTACGCGGGTATCGGCGGGACAGCGGCTTGTCACAGGTACGGGACCGATGCGGATGGATGCCAAGCGGATGGATGGCACTCCGTTCAAGGCAGAGGTGTCGGTGGTGGGCGATACCGATCTTGACGGTCGGCCCATCATCATCGGCTTTATCGGCGACATTTCCGAAATGGTGGCCGCCGAAGAGAAGCTGTTGGAAGCCAGGGACGAGGCGCAGCGGCATGCCGCGGCAAAGACGATGTTCCTGGCAACGATGAGCCACGAGATGCGCACGCCGCTGCATGGTGTGATCGCCTCGCTCGACCTGATCGAGGACAGCGCGCTGGATGGGGAAACGCGCGCCTTGCTGCAGACCGCGCGTGATTGCAGCGATCGCGCCCTGCAACAGGTCAATGACGTTCTCGAGATCACGCGCCTGGGCGAGAGTGAGTTGGGCGAGGTTCCGTTCAGCCCGGCCGACGTGGCCGCCGATATCCTGCGCGAGTTGACGCCGATGGCTTTGGCGCGGGGCATCGGTCTTGACCTTGAAATCAAGGGCGAGGGTCATGATCGGATTTGCCGTGGCCTTGCAAATGCCTTTTCCCGTGCGTTGTACAATCTGACCGGGAATGCCTTGAAGTTCACGGATCAAGGTGGCGTGGTCATATCGTTGACCTTCCAGACCAACGCACAGGAAGTGCTTGGGCTGCGTGTCGATGTCACGGATACAGGGATCGGCATCGCCCCTGCCGATCAAGCCCGGATCTTCGCCGAGTTCGAGACGGTGGATGCCGTGGCAAAGGGGCGCGAGGCGGGCACCGGATTGGGGCTGGCCATCGCGCGGCTTGCGGTTGTGCGCATGGGGGGCGCGTTGGAATTGCAAAGCGCACCCGGCAAAGGCAGTACTTTCAGTTTCCAGATCACGCTGCCCTTGGCGGCCGAAGATGGTAACACGCCGCCGGAGTTGCTGACCGCACCGCATGCGCATCCGCATGAGGCCGAAGAACTTTGCCCGCTCGATGTGCTGGTTGTCGACGACAATGCCGTGAACGTGGTTCTTATGTGCAAGATGGTCCAGAAGATGGGCCATAGGGTCGAACAGGCTCGCAACGGCTTGGAGGCTGTCTCGCTGGCCTCGGCCAAGGCGTTCGACGTGATCCTGATGGATGTCAGCATGCCCGTGATGGACGGCAGCGAAGCGACCATGCTCATTCGCGCCAGCGGGCTGTCCAGTGCTGCGGTGATCATCGGTGTCACGGCTTTCAGCGATGAAGATCGCATCCGTGATCTGAAGGCGAAGGGCATGGATGACGTGCTGACCAAGCCGGTGAACACGGCCGAACTGTCACAGGCGATCGGGGCGCTGTGGGATATCCGGCTTTCCGATGATCCCGACGATGGGGCAGAGGATGGCACGCTTGATCCCGAAGTGCGCAAGGCTCTGGACCAATTGGGCGACATGCTGGACCGGCCAAGCGCACTTCGCTACATGTTGCAGGCTCTGGATGAGCTGGAGAGCGTACTGCCGAAAATGCTGGATGAGGGATTGCCCCTCGACGTGATTGCGGACGAAGTGCACAGCGCGGCCGGTGCGACCTCGGTCGTGGGGTTGACCCGCTTGTCCGGCCTGCTGGTGAAAGCCGAAGCCGCCGCGCGTTCCGGGACCAGGGAAAAATTGACCGACTTGCATGCCGATATCTTGGCCTTGCTCGCAACCACGCGGGCCGGGCTTGATGCCACCGACACGGCGTTGTCCGCGTGACAGGTGTGATCGCCGCCATTTGATCGCAACAGAGCCGCCCGCGCGAACTGGCCACTGTCGCAAAAGTAAAAAGCCGCTTCCGCCTTGGCGGAAACGGCCTTTCTGCCAGAGTGCACGTGTTTTCAGTTGTTGGGGTTCTGCGTGCCCATGAAGGTGTTGGTCTGGGCCGTCAGGTTTGTCGCGCCAGTCTCGATCGAGGAATAGGCGGCAACGGTCAGGCCTACGACAGCAGCGGTCAGCACGACCCAGTCAACCGTCACGGCGCCAGAGTCGTTTTTGCTGAAGTTCTTGAAGAATTTGATCATGTGATGTCCCTCCATAGGATCGCTTGCTTGGTGTCCCGTCCAGTCCGGTCATGGCCTGGGCCGTTTGCCCGCCGTGGCGACCATCGCCGCGGTATGAGGTGATTTGACTGTCAGATTGCGGCAAGGATTTGTTGCCAATGGGTCCTTGCGCTGTGTTCGGGCTGCTCTTTCGACAGGGGATGGTGCTCATAAGGGCGGTTGGATGGGATCATCGGCTTAACGGGTATTCCGAGATGCCGCTGCTGCGCGATACCTGACCCAAGTTGGAGGCGCCCGGTCATTGATCATGACCGGGCGCTTTGACTTTTGTTTCGTCCGGTTTGACCGGATGTGCCGTCATGGCATCGGCGGGCGCCTTATCTTTCCTTGAAAGCGCGTGCCACCTGATCCGAGAATGGCTTGACCAGATAGGACAGCGCCGTGCGTTCATCGGTGGTCAGGTAGATCTCCAGCGGCATCCCGGGACGCAGTTGCTTGCCTTCCAGCCGGTCCAGTTCATAGGCCGGAATATTTACCCTGATCTCGTAGGACAAACCCGGCATGTCGGCAGTCGGGGTGGCCGCAACCGAGACATAGTGCACCTTGCCATTCAGTTCGGGTGTTTCATTCTGCGCGAAGGCCGAGAACCGCAGCCGTGCCTTCTTGCCAATGGCGACCTGTTCGATCTGCGCGGCCGGCACCCGCCCCACGAAAACAAGGTCGGCATCTTCGGGCATGATGGTGGCCAGAATTTCCGCAGGGGTGATCACACCACCGACAGAGTTGACGGAAAGGTCATTGATATAGCCCGAAATCGGAGCGCGAATGACGGTGCGCGCCAATGTATCCTCGACGACCAGGCGACGCTCTTCCAGCTCGGTCAAGCGTGCTTCCAGTTCGCGCAGCTCGCGTTGCGCGTCGGTCCGGGCCGCATCTTCGATCGACAGGATCTCGAGTTCCAGTTCGCTGATGCGGCTGCGGGCGCGACCCACGGCTGACAGGATTTCTCCGTGTTCGCCCGCGAGGCGCACGTTTTCACGCTGTATGGAAAAGACGGCGTTGCGCACTGTCAGCTGTTTGTCGGACAAATCGACAATGCGGTCATTCTCATCCGAGACGAGGCGGATTTCATCCTCTTTCGCCTCAAGCCGCGCCTCTAGCCCCTGGATTTCGACCCGGATCTGATGAATGCCAAGTTGCAATTGTTCCTTGCGGCTGAGGTAGGAGGCCAGATTGCCCTCGAAAATGCGCGTTTCGCCCGCAAGGATCGCATTCAGCTTGTCCTGACCGATTTCAAGGTTGGCCACGTTGTCCGGCATGCGGAACTGGTCCTGCAGGTCGCGCTCGGCCTCGAGCCGGGCCTTGCGGATCGAAAACTCGGCGATCTTGCCATGTATGATGGCCTTTTCGGTCCGTGCGCTGGTGTCGTCCAGACGCAGCAGAACATCGCCGCGCTGCACCATGTCGCCGGGGCTTACAAGGATCTCGCCGACGATTCCGCCATCGCGATGCTGTACGACGCGCAGGTCGCGTTCGATGGCAACTTCGCCCATGACCACGACGGCCCCTTCCAGCTTGGCCCTGGCGGCCCAGCCCATGACGCCCGCGACGAGCAGGCTGGCCAGGACCATGCCACCGATCACCTGCCCCCGGATGGAATAGGACTGTGTCTTGACGGATTCATTCTTGAGCTTGGTCATGTCTTGCACTCCGGTTTTCAGACGATCGTGTCTGGGAAAAGGTCCTGGTTGCTGTTGGTGGATACCAGGATGAAAAAATCGGTTGTTCCATTCTGGTCGACATCGACCGTCACGGTGCGTCGGCCCGCGTTCAGCCCCGTAGGCATATCGAATTGCAGATGCGTGTTCAGCGCGTTGGCATCCTCGCCCATGCTGCGCGCGATCCGCGCTTCCAGCTCCGAGGTCTGGGAGACGGTTGCGCGATCGGCGGAGGCTGCCGAGCCGTCAAGCGCCGCGCGGAGCTGATCCGCCCCTTCGATCCTGTCGCCTTGTACGAAATCCGTGATCTTGAAGAAGGATTGCCCTGTTGGCGCTGTGCCCTGAGCGTTCTGGGCCGGGGCTTGTGCGAAAATATCCTCGAAGGTCAGTGTGACCTCTTCCGAGAGGACGAAAAGATCGTCCTGTCCGAAGTTGTCGATTTCGAAGATGGCGGGATCCGTGGAGCTTTGCGCTCTGGCCGAAGACAGCACGACGGTATCCTGTGCGCCCCCCATGGCAAAGGCTTCGATCCCGAGAAAACGGTCCTGCGGGCCATCATCAAGGCTGACAGTCCCGGCGGCAAGATCCAGAACCGACGCATTCTGCGCCTCGCTGAGGATCAGCGTGTCATGGCCGGCATCGCCCTGAAACAGGTCTACGTCTTGATCGCGCGAGACGACAAGCCTATCATTTCCGTCGCCACCGGACACCAGGTCCAGACCCGCCCCGTCGATGATGATGTCATCACCCGCGCCGCCATCAAGGATGTCGTCGCCTTCGCCACCGGCAAGCCGATCGCGGCCCTCGTTTCCGAACAAAATGTCCCGACCCGCGCCGCCCATGATCATGTCATGCCCGACCCCGCCTTCGATGACGTCATCGCCTTCCTGACCATCGATGATATCATCGCCGCCAAGAGACTTGATTGCATCGTCTCTCAGGCTGCCGATCAGGATATCATCGCCCGATGTTCCCCAGAGGGCGGATCCAGAGGCGGCGACTGCCGCCACCGGCTGCTCGGGGGCAGGTGATGTTTCAGCCTGCAGGGGCGTGTCGGATGCGCTTGGGGCATTTGGCGTGTCGGGCGGCGTTTCGCTTGTGTCCGTGCTGTCCTGCCCCGCACCTGTGCCACCTCCAGAGGATCCGCCGGGCGCGACCGCGCCGGCAGGGATATTGTTCTGGCCGGTGTCCATCGGTGGCAGGGGATGCAATGGCCCGGACGGGGACCCCCCGACAGGATGGGCTGGTGGGATTGCTGCCTCTGCCTTGGCCAGCAAGTTTGATACCGCGCCGGACCCGTTGGGCCCCTGATCGGATGCTGCGGATGGCAGCGCAGGGCGCGCGCCGTCCTCGGTCATGCGCCTGGCGGGCGCTTCGGCCTCAGTGGGCTCGTGGCTTTTGATGCGCCCTTTGAAAGGGGCAGCAACCGTCGTGGGCTGATCCGGTTCCTGCGGGGGACCTTCTTCTTCCCACGAGACCTGCGCCTGACCCAGGAAGCTTGAGAAATAGGCCACCACCCCCATGACGGCGGTCACGACCAGGCCGATCTTGCGGTTGGAATAACCTGTCTCGACCTTGGCGATGGCTTGCATCGCGTTCAGGCGTTCAGCGCCCTCGGACTTGGGCTTGTTGCGTCCATGTGTCTCGATCATGAGCC
>JAJLKH010000098.1:0-8914 GCA_033839205.1 Rhodobacterales bacterium
CTGCGCGGCCCGAAAACGATCGGCAGCCTCCTCGGACTTTCCTGTCAGCTTGGCTTCCCAACCCTCGATCAATTCAAGCCAGACTTTTTCCGCCTTCAGTGCCGCGACAGTGCGGGAGTCTGTTTTCAGGCTCTTCCAAACTTCCGTGCGTGGTTCAATCGAAGCATACCTAAGCGGAACCCGTCGCTTGAGATGCCAAGAAGCACCTCTTTGAACCAACCCTCGTGTCATCACCCACCTCCACCGAAGAGGAGCAGATTGTGTAGCAAAAAGCGTAGCAAATCAACTGAAAACTATAGCACGACGGCTCAACCGCTAAGCTAAGCAACTAATTTTGAATGATAATACAAAAGGGCGGGTGGCGGAGACGATGGGATTCGAACCCACGAGACCCTTTCGGGCCTACTCCCTTAGCAGGGGAGCGCCTTCGACCACTCGGCCACATCTCCGCGGACGGGTGTATCCATCACGCGGGCGGGGGACAAGGGGAAAAACAGCGCAAATGCACATCTCAAGGGGTGGCAAGCCGCCGGGTGCAGCGCTTCGGCGGACCTTGCCGAAGCTATGGACCGGCACCGATGTCTGCTTGCGGGCACAGTCCGGCCAGGAAAACGAAGGGCGCGGCGCGCGGGCATGGACATGACCATGCGTTTCACCTAGGCAGATGGTGTGTGGTGTGTGAACAGGGATGGTCCCATGATGCTTGCGAAATCCGGCTGTCGCCCGAACGGCAGAGCGCTGCGTCGTAAGCGTCCACCCGGATGCGCTGGCCCGGCCTTGCTGCTGCTTTGCGTCACCCTTGGGCAGCCCTTGCAGGCGCAGGATCTTCCGTTTTTCGCGGGCTCGGGGGATTTGCCCGCTTTCAACCTCAACGGCGCGCCGGGCCTGATCGAGATGCCCAGCGCCACGATGGCGCCGGATGCCACTTTATCAGGCAGCCTGTCGCATGTTGGCGGCATCACGCGTGGCACGATCACCTTTCAGATCACACCGCGCCTTTCGGGAAGCTTCCGCTATGCTGCCCTTGACGGGCTGACCCGGCTGGGCGGCCAACCCCTGCCCGGCCTCGACGGTCAAACCTATTACGACCGCAGTTTCGACCTGCGTTACCAGGTCCTGCGCGAGGGGCGTTATCGTCCGGCCGTCACGATCGGCTTTCAGGATTTCGCCGGCACCTCGCTTTACGGTGCGGAATATATCGTGGCCAGCAAAAGCCTGACGCCGCAGTTGCGCCTGACGGGCGGTCTTGGCTGGGGCCGGCTTGGCACCCGCAACCCGATCGGCAGCACCGGCACGCGCCCCACCGAATTGCTGGAGCAGGGCGGCGTGCCCAGCTATGACCGCTGGTTTCGCGGTGACATGGCTGCGTTCGGCGGGGTGGAATGGGCGGTGAACGACCGTCTGTCGCTGAAGGCGGAATATTCATCCGACGCTTTTTCGGAAGAGGTGGCGAACGGCCTGCTGTCGTCGAAAACAGCTTGGAATATCGGGGTGGATTACCGGATCGCCGAAGGGGTGCAGGCCTCTGTCGTGGCGCTGCAAGGCACGACCATCGGCGCACAGATCACGGTGCACACCAATCCACGCAGTTCGGGCACGCCGGGTGGCGTTGAAACGGCGCCGGCGCCGGTCTACCGCCGCACCGCGCCGGAGCGGCGGGATCTTGGCTGGCAACAGGACGGCGCGCAAAGGGATGCCCTGCCCGCGCAGCTGGCCGCGGCCCTGGCCCGAGAGCGTCTGATCATGGATGGGCTGACCCTTACTGCCGATCGCGCCATCCTGCGGCTGATCAATCCGGTCTATGCCTCGGAACCGCAGGCCATCGGGCGCAGCGCGCGGATCATGTCGCGCATCCTGCCCGGATCGGTCGAAACATTCGTGATCGTGCCCGTGGTCAATGGCATGGCCATGTCGGCCATTACCCTGCGGCGCAGTGATCTGGAAAACCTTGAAAATGCGCCGGCCTCGGCCCTGCTGGATGTCACGCGGATCGCAGAGGCCCCACAAACGGCCCGCGATCCGGCACAGCAAGCCACCCCGGCGCTGACATGGTCCATTGGTCCGAACCTGCGCTACAGCCTGTTCGATCCGGACAGCCCGTTGCGCGCCGATCTTCTGGCCACGGCCCGGGCCGATCTGCGCCTCGCCCCCGGTCTGATCCTGTCCGGCGCCGTATCTAAACGCCTGGCGGGCAACCTGGACAGTATCGACCGGCTTGATGCCTCGGCATTGCCGCGTGTCAGGACCGACTACGCCCTTTATGCCCGCGAGGGGGATCCTTCGATCGATCACCTGACACTGACCCATTACATGCGACCGGGGCGCGATCTTTATGCACGTGTCTCGGCGGGCTATCTGGAACAGATGTATGCGGGCGTCTCGGCCGAGCTTTTGTGGAAGCCCGTGGACAGCCGTCTTGCCCTGGGGATCGAGGTGAACCAGGTCCGGCAGCGCGATTTCGACCAGCTTTTCGGCCTGCGTGACTACGAGGTGACGACCGGCCATGTCTCGGCCTATTACGATCTGGGCCGCGGTTTTCATGGCCAGCTGGATGTCGGCCGCTACCTTGCGGGCGATGTGGGGGCGACGGTCAGTCTTGACCGGGAATTCGCGAATGGCTGGCGGCTGGGCGTCTTTGCAACGATCACGGATGTTACGCCCGAGGACTTTGGCGAGGGGTCTTTCGACAAGGGCTTCCGCATTACCGTGCCGATCGGTCACGTGCTGGGCCAGCCGACGCGGCGGCTTGGCAATCTGACCGTTCGCCCGCTGACCCGTGACGGTGGCGCGCGGCTGGATCTGCGGGATCGGCTTTACGAACAGGTGCGCGACTACCACCGGCCGGAACTGGAAAAGAAATGGGGGCGCGTCTGGAGATGAGGATGGCGGATCTCTTGCCAAACCGGTCGGCCACGGCGCGGCTGCTTGCAGCGGCGGCGCTGGCAACGCAAGTGGCGGCGTGCAGCAACGATCCGACCCGGATCGACTATGGCCTGATCACGCAAGGCGTTGCCGCTCAACTGGGGGTGACGCTGCCATTCGGCGGATCCACCGCCGCCGCGACGCAGGGCATTGCCGATCCGGCCGTGATCCTTGCACAGACGAATGCTCCCGTGACACTGGCGCAGCCCGACAGCGGGGCCGCGCCATTCTACATGGTAGGCGTGCGCGATAACGGGCCCTGGCGCACCTATGCGACCGGCAGCCGTCAGACATTGGTTCTGCGCCAGGGGCTTGTGACGGCCACGCGCGGGCTGGGGCGTGATCTGATGGCGTCCGAGGTCGATGAGACGCTGGCGCTGCTGCGATCCGGCAAGCCCGGCAAAGCGAAGCGTGTGATGCAGGTGCTGGACGGCGAGGACCGCACGCGCGAGATTGCGCTTGACTGCACCCTTACCGTTGGAGGGCAGACCCGAACAGCAACCGGCATGACGGGTCGCGTCATGACCGAAGACTGTGCAGCAGGCGATCTACGGTTTCGCAACAGCTATGTCGTCAACGCAGCGGGAACGGTGATCCAGTCCCATCAATGGCTGCCGACACTGGTCGGGCCTCTGACTATGCAGGCGCTCCGCCCCTGAGACATTGCGAAAGGCCAACAAAAAAGGCACCCACCGGGTGCCTTTTTCTGTCTTCCGCGAACCGAAAGGGATCAGTTCGTGCCGGTGCCGCTGCTGGCCCCTGCGACGGTCAGTGTCACAACGCTCAGCGTGGTCAATGTCACGATGGTCGGGATCGTCGCGCCACCAAGAATACCGCCTGCAATCGGGGCGCCCTGCGTGGACAGGATGGTCAGATCATCGGCGGCTGTTGCATCGTTCGCCAGAACCGGCGAAACCGAAGCAGCGGCGATTGCGGCTGCGAGGGCAATTTTTTTCATAACATTCTCCAACATTGAACCAAACAAAAGGCGTCGCCTCTCAGCCACGGTTACTACAAAGTTACCCGTCGCGAAAGGTAGCATCTCTGTGCTTGCGGCATTTATGTCGAAAAATCTGTACTATTGATTAAAATTTGCCACGGGATCGCGCCCCGCTGGGGTGGATACCGCGGAATTTCATGCAGGGACCGGCCAAGGCTCACCTTGGATGGCAGAACACAGGGTCAGGTATTGAACAGGAAGTGCAGCACATCGCCATCCTTGACGATATAGCTTTTGCCTTCGGACCGCATCTTGCCCGCCTCTTTCGCGCCCTGTTCGCCGCCCAGCGCCACGAAATCGTCATAGGCGATGGTTTCGGCACGGATGAAACCACGCTCGAAATCGCCGTGAATCACACCCGCGGCCTGCGGGGCTGCGGTGCCCTGGCGGATCGTCCAGGCGCGCGCCTCCTTGGGGCCGACGGTGAAATAGGTCTCAAGGTGCAGCAGCGCGTAGCCCGCGCGAATCAGACGGTCCAGACCGGGCTCTTCCAGGCCCATCTCGGACAGGAACATCTGGGCCTCTTCCTCGTCCAGCTGGCTGATCTCTTCCTCGATCCGGGCGGAAATCACGACATGGGAATTGCCCTGCGCCGCGGCCATCTCGGCGACGCGGGCGGACAGGGCATTGCCGGTGCCTGCGTCCTCCTCGGCCACGTTGCACACATAAAGCACCGGCTTGGTGGTCAGCAGTTGCAGCATCCGCCAGGCCTTTGCATCCTCGGCATCGACCTGCACGGTGCGGGCGGGCTTGCCCGCTTCCAGCGCGGCCAGCGCCTTGCGCAACAGCATGTCTTGCTGGATGGCATCCTTGTCGCCGCCCTTGAGCTTGCGAACCAGACCTGCAAGCCGCTTCTCGATGCTTTCCATATCGGCCAGCATCAGCTCCATCTCGATGGTCTCGGCGTCGCTGACGGGATCGACACGGCCTTCAACATGGGTGATGTCGTCATCCTCAAAGCAGCGCAGCACATGGGCGATGGCATCGCATTCACGGATATTGGCCAGGAACTGGTTGCCCAGCCCCTCGCCCTTCGATGCGCCCTTCACCAGCCCCGCGATATCGACGAATGTCATCCGCGTCGGAATGATCTGCCTGGACCCGGCGATCTTGGCCAGCGTGTCGAGCCGATGATCCGGCACGGCCACTTCACCCACGTTCGGTTCGATCGTGCAGAACGGGAAGTTGGCCGCCTGCGCCGCCGCTGTCCGGGTCAGCGCATTGAACAGTGTCGACTTGCCCACGTTGGGCAGTCCCACGATCCCCATCTTGAAACCCATCTGCGGCCTCCTTGTCTGCAACGCACCGCTCTTAAGCCGGGGCGGCGCGCGGGGCAAGGGCGCAGACTGCATCAAGGATTGAGTTTACCGCGCGTTTGCGGCACATCGGGGCAATCGCAGGGAAGGACAGCCGCCAATGACTCGTATCGACGCCAAATTCGCCACCCTCAAGGCCGAGGGAAAGAAAGCCTTCGTGGCTTACGTCATGGCGGGCGATCCCGATTACGCAACCTCGCTTGAGCTGATCAAGGGGCTGCCGGGCGCGGGCGTGGACATCATCGAGATGGGCCTGCCCTTCACCGATCCGATGGCGGACGGCGAAACGATCCAGCTGGCCGGACAGCGCGCGCTCGAGGCGGGCCAGACGCTTCAGAAAACCCTCGATATGGCGGCCGAGTTTCGCAAGACCGACACCACCACCCCGATCGTGATGATGGGCTACTATAACCCCATCTTCAATCGCGGGGTCGACCGCTTCCTTGCCGATGCCAAGGCCGCCGGGATCGACGGGCTGATCGTTGTCGACCTGCCCCCGGAAGAGGATGAGGAACTGTGCATCCCAGCGCAGAAGGCCGGCTTGAATTTCATCCGCCTTGCCACCCCCACCACCGATGATAAGCGCCTTCCCAAGGTGCTGCAGAACACCAGCGGTTTCGTCTATTACGTGTCGATCACAGGCATCACCGGCTCGGCCGAAGCCAGCGCCGCCGATGTTGCCCCCGAAGTGGCCCGGATCAAGTCGCAGACCGATCTGCCGCTGATCGTGGGCTTCGGCATCAAGACGCCCGAAGCCGCGCAAAGCATCGCCTCCGTGGCGGATGGCTGCGTGGTCGGCAGCGCCATCGTGGCAGAACTGGCCAAGGGCCGCCCGGTCGCCGAGGTGCTGGCCTTCGTGCGATCGCTTGCCGACGGCGCGCATCGCGCCTGATTGGGTTTGCGCGTCAGCCCGTCCTGCGGCGCAGGATATGGATGGCGGTATAGCGCATCACCGCATCCCCATCCTGGTTGACCACCTCATAGGTGATGCTGGTTCGCCCCCGGTCCGGCCGCGATGTTGACGGGACCGAGGCCAGGACCTCGGCCCTTGTGGTCAGCGTATCGCCGGGGCGCACCGGGCGCAGCCATTGCACATCGCTCATGCCCGGCGATCCCATCGACGCCTCGTTCCAGATACCTGCATCCAGCGTCTGGGTGAAGGATGTCAGAAGCGTGTGAAACCCGCTTGCAATGATCCCGCCATAGGGCGAGGCTTTGGCAGCGTCGGCATCCA
This sequence comes from Rhodobacterales bacterium, assembly GCA_033839205.1. Classification (GTDB taxonomy): domain Bacteria; phylum Pseudomonadota; class Alphaproteobacteria; order Rhodobacterales; family Rhodobacteraceae; genus Seohaeicola. The sequence goes on from JAJLKH010000098.1 coordinate 6,473, forward strand.
GATGAAAGGGTTGCGGATCCCACTGCCGCGCGAAATCGGTGATCGCGTCAAGCGGCAGGGTCCGGGGCGCGGTGTCAAAGCGGAAGCCCACCGGCAGATCATCAAAGAACATGTTATCCCCCCTTCTGGCTGTTGCCGTCCAGCCTATCGTGATGGGTCCGGCGTGCAAATGAATGATTGCCTGACAACGCCCCGATTGGTAACGAAAGCTAACCAAATCTGTGAAAGGCCGCCGCCATGCCCGTGATCACGAACATCGACGATCTCAAGCGTATCTACAAACGCAAGACGCCCAAGATGTTCTATGACTACGCGGAAAGCGGCAGCTGGACGGAACAGACCTTCCGCGAGAACACCTCGGATTTCGACCAGATCCGCCTTCGCCAGCGCGTCGCCGTGGACATGACCGGCCGCAGCACCGCCAGCCAGATGATCGGGCAGGACGTGACGATGCCGGTGGCGCTGGCCCCGGTGGGCCTGACCGGCATGCAATGCGCGGATGGCGAGATCAAGGCCGCGCGCGCGGCGGAACGCTTTGGCGTGCCCTTCACCCTGTCGACCATGTCGATCAACTCGATCGAGGATGTGGCGGGGGCGACGTCGAAACCCTTCTGGTTCCAGCTTTATACCATGAAGGACACCGATTACGTCAGCCGCCTGATCCAGCGGGCCAAGGATGCGAAATGCTCGGCGCTGGTGATCACGCTGGATCTGCAGATCCTGGGCCAGCGGCACAAGGATCTCAAGAACGGGCTCAGCGCGCCGCCCAAGCTGACGATCCCGACGATGATCAACCTGGCCACCAAGTGGTCCTGGGGGATCGGGATGCTGTCGGCCAAGCGGCGGCACTTCGGCAATATCGTCGGCCATGTGAAGGGGATTTCCGACGCCTCCAGCCTGGGCGCGTGGACGGCGGAGCAGTTCGATCCTTCGCTCGACTGGAGCAAGATCGCCAAGATCAAGGAAGAATGGGGTGGCAAGGTCATCCTCAAGGGGATCCTTGACGCTGAAGACGCGAAGATGGCGCTGAGCGTGGGGGCGGATGCGATCATCGTGTCGAACCATGGCGGGCGGCAGCTGGACGGGGCGATCAGTTCGATCCGGGCGTTGCCGTCGATCCTGGATGCGGTGGGCGACAAGATCGAGGTGCATCTGGACAGCGGCATCCGGTCGGGGCAGGACGTGCTGAAGGCGGTCGCGATGGGGGCGAAGGGCACCTATATCGGGCGGGCTTTCGTCTATGGTCTGGGCGCGATGGGGCAGGACGGGGTGAAGAAGGCGCTGGAGGTGATCCACAAGGAGCTGGACATCTCGATGGCGCTGTGTGGCCGCCGCCGGATCGAGGAGCTGAACCGCGACGTGCTGCTGATCCCCGAAGGCTTTGAGGGCCGCTGGCAAGCCTGATCCGCAAGAGCCATCGGGGTGTCCCATGATGGGACATTTTCCGGGGTCAATGATTTCAATGGGTTGCACGACTGCGGCAAGGGTTTGTTAACGGTTTGGGCGTGGAGGCCCTTTGATCGAGGGTTTTTCCGCCGCTTAGTGGCAAGTGCTTCGCCCGCTTTCCGGCCCAACCAGACCATGCGGATTTCAACCGCACGAAGCGAGTTGCCCGTTACAAATCGAAAGGTTTTAGAGTGGACAACCTGGCGCATGGAAAGTGCCTTTGCGGCGCTGTGAGCTTTCACATATCGGGAGAGTTCGACAGCTTTTTCCTGTGTCATTGCGCGCGCTGCCGCAAGGACAGCGGTTCGGCCCATGCGGCAAACCTGTTCTCATCACGGGCAAGGATCACCTGGTTGACGGGCGAGGACAAGATCACGACCTTCCGCCTTCCCGGAACGCGTCATGTAAAGTGCTTTTGCCGCGACTGCGGTTCGGCGCTGCCGTTTTTGCAGGCCGAAGAGGGTGTTCTTGTCGTTCCGGCGGGGTCGCTTGACAGCCCGCTTGGCCTGCGGCCAACCGCGCATATCTGCCTGTCCAGTCGCGCGGATTGGGACGATGACCTGGCCTTGATCGCTGGTTTTGACGGGCTGCCCGGTTGACGTTGGCGGCTGATTGACACCCCCGCCATCGCCGACACGCGGGGTGGCGATGTAGCGATGGTTCAAGGCGCTTTATGGTCGCCCGGTCTTCGGGCCGTTGTTCATGGCGCATCGTTTGCAATTCGCCGCCGCCGATTTGTTTCGGGGGGGGGGGCGTGTCAGCGATCGCGCGGCGGCCTGCGGCCTTGATTCCGCGCGGGGCGCTTGGGGTGAGGGTTGCTCTTTCTTGGCTGTGAGCAACGGGTTGCCCGCCGACACGCGGGGTGGCGAGACAACGATGGTTCAAGGCGCTTTATGGTCGCCCGGTCTTCGGACGCTTGTTCATGCTGCAACGCTTGCCAAATCGCCGCCCCGTCGGGGCGTGTCGGCGATCGCGCGGCGCTGCTGCGCAGCTTGA
>JAJLKH010000099.1:0-38667 GCA_033839205.1 Rhodobacterales bacterium
GACACCCGCCATGACCATGGGCTCCCGGTCGCGCCGCCGGATATACCAGGGCAGCCGCGCCTCATCCGCGCCCTTGGTCCATTCATAGAACCCATCCGCCGGGATCAGGCAGCGCCGCGCCCGCGCCGCCGCGCGAAAGGCGGGTTTCTCGGCCAGCGTCTCGGCCCGCGCATTGATCAGCAGCGGGCCATCGGTCGGGCTCTTGTACCAATGTGGCAGGAAACCCCAGCGCATCGCGCCCAGACGGCGGCCCGCCTCGCCGGCCGTGACCACGTGGATCGCCTGTGTCGGGCAGATGTTGAAGCGCGGCACCGGCGGCAGGTCATTGGCGGGCGTGGCCTGGAACAGCCGCGCCATCGCGTCATTGGGCAGGGTCAGGGCGAAACGTCCGCACATGCGCCCAGACTGCCCCAGCCGCGCGTACAAATCCAGCGCCCGGCATCGCGCCGCTCAAAAAGACCCGCGCTCAGCCCAGGCGCACCGACAGCCGCAGATGCGCCAGCGCCAGGACCATCAGCGCCCCGGCCACCAGCCCCAGCGGCGCCAGCCCGAAACCTGCAAGAACCATCCCGCCAAGGGCCGATCCCAGCGCCGCGCCCACATAGACCCCGGCCGCATTCAGCGCCAGGATCACGGGGGCGGCTTCGGGCGCAAGCCCGATCAGCCGGGCCTGCTGCGCCGCCATGAAGGACCAGCCAAAGACCGACCACAGCAGCAACAGCGCCATCGCCAGCGCCCCCGACAGCAGCGTCGCCTGACCGCCCGCCAGCGGCAGCGCGGAAAAGCACGGCAAGACGACCAGCTGCGCCAGGCACAGAAGGGTCAGCGTGCGCGCGGGCCCGATCCGGTCGCTCAGCGCGCCGCCCATCATGTTGCCCAGAACCGCGCCGATCCCGCAGACCAGCAGCGCCAGGGTGATGCCATCGCGCCCCCAGCCCAGGTTCTGCGACAGCAGCGGTGCCAGGAAGGTATTCACCACGTAGCCCGCTGTGAGGAAACTCGCCGTAAAGCCCGCCGCCAGCATCAGCCGGCCGTTGCGCATCATCCGCCCCAAGTCGCGCAGCGTGACAGGCTGAAAGGACAGGCCGCGCGGCACGATCGTCCAGACCAGCCAGAGGCAGGGCAGCAGCACAAGCAGCACCACCGCGAAGGCCGCGCGCCAGCCGAATGTATAGGCGATGAAACTGCCCAGTGGCAGACCCAGGACCTGGCTCATCGTCATGCCGAAAAACACCGCCGCCAGCGCCTTCGCGCGGTTGCCCGGCGCGCTCAACCCCGCCGCCACCGCTGCCGCGACAGGGGTGAAGATCCCTGCCCCCGCCGCCGCAAGGATGCGGCTTGCATGCAGCGCCGCTTCCGTCGGCACCAGCACCGGCAGCAGGCAGGCCAACCCGAACAGGGCCAGCCCCGCGGCCAGCACCCGCCGCCGCCCGATCCCCCCGGTAACCGAGACCAGAACAGGCGACAGGATCGCATAGGCCACCGCATAGGTGGTCAGCACGGCGCCCGCGCGCGCAGTAGGCAGCCCCAGGTCCGCCGCCAGCGGCTCCAAAAGGCCTATGATCATGAAGGCGCCCATGCCGATCACGAAATTCGACATGGACAGGACGGCGATCAGCAAACGGTTGGACCGATGGTCCCCCGCCTGTGCCGCCTGTTCGGAAAGGGTCGCCTGATGCATGCCCCCTCATGCCACAGCCGCAAGGCCGCCGCATCCGCAAATGACACCCCGAAGGGCGCGCATCATTTCATCGTGATGCGCCCGTCCGTGAAGGGTTGATAGGGCGCGTTCGCGGCCATGTAGGCGGCCAGCACATCGGCCAGGTCGGGGCCGAAATCATAGGCGTTCATGCCCTCGGTCTCGAACATGGCGTAACCGTCGCCGCCCCCGCGCATGTAGTTGTTGGTCACCACGCCATAGGTCTTTGCCGGGTCCAGCGCGACCCAGGCCTCGCCCTCCCGCACCTCGGCGCTGATCACGCGCGCGCCCGCAGCGGCCGCAGGATCAAAGACATAGCGCATCCCCGCCACCTGCGGGAATCGCCCTGCGCCCTCGTCGATCTGGCTCAGCCCGTTCTCCAGCGCGGCCAGAACCGTGGCGCCGGTCGCCTGGAAGGTCGACAGCGTGTTCTGAAACGGCAGCACCCCCAGCACATCGCCCATGGTGACCTGACCCGCCGCGATACTGGCGCGCAGACCGCCGCCGTTCTGGATCGCGATGCTGATGCCCTGGTCGCGCACCCGGTCCAGCATGGCCTCGGCCACAAGGTTGCCCATGGTGCATTCGCGGATCCGGCAGCTTTCGCGCGCCCCGTCGATATCCGCCGCCGCCGCGGCCACCACGCGGGCCTTCACCTCTTCGATGGGACCGGCCAGTTCGGCCACCCGCGCCGCGATCGCCGGATCCGGGGTCACGCTCGCATCCAGCAGGATCGTGTCACCGCTGGCCGCGGTCACATGGCCCGCCGCGTCGAACTCCAGCACCAGGTGGCCCAGGTATTTCGAATAGGCAAAGGCCTGCACCACGGGCACCGCGCCCACCATCTGCGGATAGGGCAGCGCGCCCTCTTCGGTATTGCTCATCAGCGTGTGCGAATGCCCGCCTACGATCGCATCCAGACCCGGCACGCTTGCCGCCAGATCCAGATCGCGCGGCAGCCCCACATGGGTCAGGGCAATGATCTTGTCCACGCCCTGCGCCTCCAGTGCGGCGACATCGGCGCGCAGCGCCTCGGCCTCGTCGGCAAAGATCACGTCATCACCGGGGCTCGAGGTTTCAACCGTGTCCGTCGCCAGCGCAGAAACGATCCCGATCCGCGCGCCGCCCACCTCAAGGATCGCATGATCCGCCACGCGCCCCGCCAGCAGGTTCGACCGGCTCACGTCGATATTGCCGGAAATCACCGGAAACCCGACCTTGTCAAGGAAACCGGCCAGACCGGCGGGACCATCGTCGAACTCATGGTTGCCCACCGCCATGGCATCGAAACCGATGGCCTGCATGAACTCGGCCTCGACCGCGCCCTTGTAGGTCGTGTACATCAGGCTGCCCTGGAACTGGTCGCCCGCATCCAGCAGGATCACGTTCTGCCCCTGCGCGCGCAGCGCATCGCGCAATTCCGCGACCTTGGCGGCCAGCCGCGCGACACCGCCGAAACATTTCCCCTCGGCCTCGTCAGCGGCGCTACAGGTCGAATCGAAGCGGTTGATCGGCTCGATCCGGCTGTGCAGGTCGTTCACATGCAGGATGTGCAGCGTATAGTCGGCCTGCGCCAGGCCGGTGGACAGGACAAGCGCGGCCATAGCGCCAATAGGGCGAATGAACATGGGCGGGGTCTCCCTCTGGGTGTATCGGCGGAAATGGTGGCCTGCCTTGCCCCGGCTGTCAAAGCCGATCTGCGCTGACGCAGCGGGAAGCCGCTTGACCAGAACCGGCCTGCGCGTCATGTGAGCACCCATGCTGATCTACAAGATATTCCGCGCGGACGAATGGGCCGCATTGCAGGCGCAGGGCGAAACCCTTGGCGCCCCCGTCGACATCGCCGATGGCTATGTGCATTTCTCGACCGCCGCACAGGCGCGCGAAACCGCCGCCAAGCATTTCGCGGGCGAAGACGACCTGACGCTGCTGGCGCTCGACGCCGAGGCCTTGGGCGAGGCCCTCAAGTGGGAACCCTCGCGCGGCGGCGCGCTTTTCCCGCATCTTTACCGGCCCCTGCGCCTGTCGGACGTGCTCTGGGACAAACCGCTGCCGCTGGTGGATGGCACTCACCACTTCCCGCCGGAGATGACATGAGCGTTCTGGAATCCCTTGGCCTTGCCGCGCTGCGCCGCATCGACCCCGAAACCGCCCATGGCCTTGCCATCCGCGCGCTGAAAACCGGTCTGGTGCCCCTGCCCGGCCCGGTGACCTCGGACCGACTCAAAACCACACTGGCCGGGCTCGACCTGCCCAATCCCGTGGGCCTTGCCGCCGGTTTCGACAAGAACGGCGATGTCCTGGGGCAGCTTTCGCGCGCAGGCTTCGGCTTTGTCGAGGTGGGCGCCACCACGCCGCGCCCCCAGCCCGGCAACCCGCGCCCGCGCCTTTTCCGCCTGACCGAGGATCGCGCCGCCATCAACCGCTTCGGCTTCAACAACCAGGGGATGGAGGCGATGGCCGAAAAACTGGCCCAGCGCCCCAAGGATGCGGTGATCGGGCTGAACCTTGGCGCCAACAAGGACAGCGCCGACCGGGCCGAGGATTTCGCCCGCGTGCTGGCCCATTGCGGGCGCCACCTTGATTTCGCCACTGTTAACGTCTCCTCGCCCAACACCGAGAAACTGCGCGACCTGCAAGGGGCGGCGGCGCTTTCGGCGCTGCTGGCCGGCGTGATGGAGGCGCGCGCCTGGCTGCCTCGCCCGATCCCGGTATTCCTCAAGATCGCACCCGATCTGACCGCCGCCGAACTGTCGGAAATCGCGGATGTCGCCCGGCAATCGGGCGTCGATGCGATCATCGCCACCAATACCACGCTTGACCGCGACGGGTTGCGCAGCGCCCATCGCGACGAGAAGGGCGGGCTGTCCGGCGCGCCCCTGTTCGAGAAATCGACCCGCGTCCTGGCGCAGCTGTCGCAGCTGACCGAAGGCCGGATCCCCCTGATCGGCGTGGGCGGCATCAGCACGCCCGAACAGGCCTATCAGAAGATCCGCGCCGGGGCCTCTGCGGTGCAGCTTTACACCGCGCTGGTCTATCACGGCCTGTCGCTGGTGCCGCAGATCGCGCGGGGGCTGGATACGCTTCTGGCGCGGGACGGGTTTGCGACGATGGCCGATGCGGTGGGCACGGGACGCGCCGACTGGCTATGATCCGGCGGCAGGGCTGAATGGCCGCAGGCGGCCATGCCTCCGGCGGGGATATTTGCGGCAAGAAGAAGCAGCGCACCCTCTCAGGGGCGGGCGGCGCCGGCTTCGAGCGCCGGGTATCGCAGGCCCAGCGTCACGCCCCGCGCCGCGAAGGAGATCAGCAGCGACAGCCACAGACCGTGATTGCCCATGAGCGGCAGCAGGACGATCACCGAGACGGCATAGATCGCGGCGCTGACCGCCATCATGTTGCGCATGTCGCGGGTCCGGGTGGCGCCGATGAAGATGCCGTCCAGCATCCATGGCGCCAGCCCCAGCAGTGGGGCGGCCACCATCCAGGGCAGATAGGTCGCCGCCGCCGCGCGCACCGGTTCCGCGGTGGTCATGACCGCGATGATCGCGCTGCCCGCCAGCGCAAAGGCGATCGCCATACCGATCACGCTGACCCCGCCCCAGACACTGGCCAGAACCGCGCTGCGCCTGAGCCTGCCCCTGTCGCGCGCGCCCAGCGCCTGGCCCACCAGCGCCTCGGCGGCGAAGGCGAACCCGTCCAGCGCATAGGCGGTGATATGCAGGAACTGCAGCAGCACCTGGTTGGCCGCCAGCACCACGTCGCCCTGCCCCGCCCCCAGGAACAGGAAGGACAGGAATATCCCCTGCAGCAGCAGCGACCGGATCAGGATATCGGTATTGACCGCCATCATCCGCGTCAGCGCGGGCCGGTCGAAGACGCGCGCCCAGTCGCGCCAGGCCGGCACCGCGAAGGCCGCGCGACACAGCCACAACCCCAGCGCCAGACCGCTCCATTCCGCAAGGAAGGTGGCCCATGCCACGCCTTCGACACCCCAGCCGAGGCCAAGCACGAACCACAGGTCCAGCAGGATGTTCACCCCGTTCATCCATACTTGCAACCCCAGCACCGCGCGCGTGCGCTCCAGCGCGATCAGCCAGCCGGTCAGCCCGTAGATGGCGATGGCGGCGGGGGCGCTGAAGACGCGGATCTGCATGTAGTCGCGCGCCAGGGTTTCGACCTCGTCGCTGGCGGGGGCCAGCAGGAAGGCGCCCCGGAACACCGGCACCTGCAAGGCGATCACCGCAAGCCCGGCCAGCCCCCCGATCATCAGCGCGCGCGTCAGCATCGCGGCCACCTCGCCCTGGTGCCCCGCGCCCTGCGCCTGCGCGGTCAGGCCGGTCGTGCCCATCCGCAAGAAGCCGAAGATCCAGTAGATCGCGGTCAGGATCACCGCGCCCAGCCCCACCGCCCCGATCGGCGCGGCCAGCCCGATCTGTCCCACCACGGCGGTATCCACCGCGCCCAGGATGGGAACCGTGGCATTGGACAGCACGATGGGCAGCGCGACATGCAGCACCCGGGCATGGGTGACGGTCCGCCCCGGGTCCGGCCGCGCCGCGGCCTCAACCATCCAGTCTTGGCATCAGGAAATGCCCCGTGGCCTGTGCGAAGGCCCGGGCGCGATTGTCCTGCCAGGCCTCGACATGCACCGAGGCATAGCGCCGCCCGGACCGGTTGACCTTGGCGCGCGCATAGGCATCGCGCGGCAGGCCGGTGCGCAGGTAATCCACCGTGAAGTCGATGGTCTTGGGCAGGCGCGGCAGATTGCCCGCCACCAGGGTCTGCGCATCGATGCGTCCCGTCTCGATCTCGTCCCACAGGCTTGCCCAGCTCAGCCCGATGATCGCCGTCACCTCCAGGAAGGCCGCTGTGACCCCGCCATGCAGGGCCGGCAGCAGCGGATTGCCGATCAGCTTGTCGTCAAAGGGCAACACGGCCGTCAGCTCGTCGCCGCGCCGGTCGAACTCGATTCCGAGGTACTTGATATAGGGCACGCCATGCACCAGCGCATTCAGCGCCGCGTCCCGGCGTTGCTTGACCACCTGCACCGGCTCGGGGCGGCCGCCGCGCGGCTTGACAAAGGATTCCTCGCTCATGCGCCGCTCTCCACGGTGAAGGTGCCGGTGGCGCTGGCCACGGGGCGGTCGCTGTCGTCATCCATCGCGGTCGCGCGCACGAAGGCCACGGACCGGGTGACATGATAGCATTCGGCACGGGTGCGGATGCGCTGCCCCGGCGTCGCCGCGCGCATGTAGTCGATGCGCAGACCGATCGTGGCGGTGCCCCCCTTGGACGCGGGATGGCACACCACCGATGCGCCGCAGCACGTATCCAGCAGCGCCGACACCGCACCGCCATGGATCACACCCGTGTCGGGATCACCGATGAAACGCGCATCATAAGGCATCGACATCTCGGCCACGCCATCGCCCAGCCGGTCGATCTGCATCGACAGGGCGCGCGCATGCGGGATCGCCTCGGTGAATTGCCGCGCCAGCTTGTCCTTGTCCATGGGTCCCGTTCCTTGCTTGTGCCGCGCACTATGTCCCGCATCGCCACATCAGCGCAAGAGCACCCGTTGCCCTTGCCGCGCGTCTCGCATAGCCTGCCGCCAAGGGAGCAGAACGATGTCCGAACCACGCCTCACGTTCAAGGAGATGTGCGCAAAGTATGACGTGACCCCACGCACCTTGCGCTATTACGAGTACATCGAGTTGTTGCAGCCAGACCGCGAAGGGCGCGCCCGGTTCTACGGGCCCCGCGAATGCGCGCGCATGACGCTGATCCTGCGCGGGCGCAAGTTCGGCTATGCGCTGGAAGACATCCGCCAATGGCTGCTGATCTACGAAAAGGAAGGCACCCGCGCGCAGATGGAGGCCTGGGTCAAGATGGCCGACCGCCAGCTTGTCGAACTGGCCGAACAGCGCGCCCAGCTGGACGAGGCAATGGATGAATTGCGCCGCCTGCGCGACGACACCGCCGATGCGCTGAAAAGGATGTAACCCCCCGCGACCGCCGCAGAAACGCGGCCTTTGTCCGGTCCGCAAGGCCGCCCCGGGTGCTGTTATCGCACGCGGCGCGCGGCGCGTCGTGATTCCCTGTCACACCCTTCGGCACAGCCCGTCGCAAGCAAGGAAATTGCCGGAAGGCGCGGTTTACCTTGGCTGATCTTACGTCAACCTGAAAGTGACGTGACGTAGCGGTTACGTCAACCGCGAAACCTGTTGTAACCAGACAGCAGAATGCACAGCTTGCCGGCAGACACCTGTTTCAGAGGGTATGCGATGACCGAAAAAACCATGACGATCCGCGAGATGTGCGATGCATTCGACGTCACGCCCCGGACCCTGCGCTTCTACGAGGCGAAGGAGCTGCTTTTTCCGATCCGCGAAGGGCAGAAACGCCTGTTCACGGCATCCGACCGGGCGCGGCTCAAGCTCATCCTGCGCGGCAAGCGCTTCGGGTTCAGCCTCGAAGACATCCGCCAGCTGCTCGATCTCTACCGGATCGGCGACCAGCAGCAGACCCAGCTCGCCCGCACCTACGAACTGGCGCAGAAGCGGCTCGATGACCTGATCCGCCAGCGCGACGAACTCAACGCCGCGATCGAGGATCTGCGCGAACAGATGAAATGGGGCGAGAAGATGATCGCCTCGATCAACCAGCCCAAGCGTGCCGCCGAATAAGATCGCGCCGCCACGCCGAACGCCCCCCGACGAGACCCAAGGGAGAGAACCATGCCCAGCTACACCGCCCCCGTCAAAGACCTGCAATTCGTATTGCACGACCTGCTGAAAGTATCGGCCTCCGACATTCCCGGCTATGCCGAGCTTGAGGCCGATTTCACCGCCGCCGTGCTGGAAGAGGCGGGCAAGCTCACCTCCGAGGTGCTGGCCCCGCTGAACGCTGTCGGCGACGTCGAAGGCTGCAAGCTGGAAAATGGCGTCGTGCGCACGCCCACCGGGTTCAAGGCGGCTTTCGACCAGGTCCGCGAAGGCGGCTGGACCGGCCTCGACATGCCCGAACAATACGGCGGTCAGGGCATGCCCTACGTGATGGGCACCGCCGTGGGCGAGATGTTCTCGGCCGCCAACCAGGCCTTCACCATGTACCAGGGCCTGACCCATGGCGCGGCCTCGGCGATCCTGGCCCATGGCACGGAGGCGCAGAAGGACATGTATCTGCCCAAGATGGTGTCCTGCGAATGGACCGGCACGATGAACCTGACAGAGCCGCATTGCGGCACCGACCTGGGCCTGATGCGCACCAAGGCCGTGCCGCAGGACGATGGCAGCTACAAGATCAGCGGGCAGAAGATCTTCATCTCGGCCGGCGATCACGACATGGCCGACAACATCATTCACCTTGTGCTGGCCAAGATCCCCGGCGGCCCCGAAGGCATCAAGGGTGTCTCGCTCTTCATCGTGCCCAAGTTCCTGGTGAACGCGGATGGCAGCCTTGGCGCCCGCAATGGCGTCTCGGTCGGCAAGATCGAGGAAAAGATGGGCATCCACGGCAACTCGACCTGCGTCATGAACTATGACGAGGCGACAGGCTATCTGCTGGGCGAGGCGCACAAGGGCATGCGCGCCATGTTCACCATGATGAACGAGGCGCGGATCGGCGTCGGCATGCAGGGCATGGCCCAGGCCGACGTCGCCTTCCAGAACGCGCTGGCCTATGCCAAGGACCGGCTTCAGGGCCGCGACGTGACCGGCGTCAAGAACCCCGACGGCCCCGCCGATCCGCTGATCGTGCATCCCGATATCCGCCGCTCGCTGATGGATCAGAAAAGCTTCGTCGAAGGGGCGCGCGCCTTCATGCTCTGGGGTGCGGCGCTGATCGACCGCGCGCATCGCAACAACGATGCCGCCGCCGACGGCCTGATCTCGCTGATGACGCCGGTGATCAAGGGTTTCCTGACCGACGAAGGCTATGACATGACCGTCAAGGCGCAGCAGGTCTATGGCGGCCACGGCTATATCGAGGAATGGGGCATGTCGCAGTTCACCCGCGACGCCCGCATCGCCATGATCTATGAGGGCGCCAACGGCGTGCAGGCGCTGGACCTCGTGGGCCGCAAGCTGGCCACCGACGGCGGCAAGCACGCGATGGCCTTCTTCGAGATGGTCAAGACCTTCATCAAGGAAAACGAAAGCAACGAGGCCCTCAAGGCCGATTTCCTCGACCCGCTCAAGGCCGCGTCCAAGGATCTGCAAACCGCGATGATGTATTTCATGCAGAACGGCATGAAGAACCCCAACAACGCGCTCTCGGGCTCCTATGACTTCATGCATCTCTTCGGCCATGTCTGCCTTGGCCTGATGTGGGCGCAAATGGCGAAAGCCGCGCATGAGGCATTGCAGGCCGGCACGGAAGACGTCACCTTCTACCAGACGAAACTGGCCACCGGGCGCTATTACATGGCCCGCCGCCTGCCCGCGACCGCGCTGCACCTGGCGCGGATCAACACCGGGGCGGACACCGTGATGGCGCTGGAGGCCGCCAACTTCTGATGATCGGTGCCGGGCGGGGCCTGCCCCGCCCGTCCCTTCCTCCAAGGAGCCGCCCATGCCCAAACGCTTCCGCCTGACCCGCCGCTTTCCCGTCGCCATGACCGAAGACGGCTACCGAAGGCTGAAGAAATTCGCGGCCGAGGCGGGGCTGGACGAGGGCGAGGCGCTGTCCTTCCTGTTCGAACATTTCGACAGCGTCATCAACCAGGACACCTTCGCGCATCGCCTGCGCCTGTTCAATTCCGAGCTGGACGCGCGAAAACGCTGAGACCGCGACAAGACAAGACCAACCGGGGGAGGAGACCCGCATGACATCCGCCTGGATGACCGACGAACACCAGATGCTGGCCGACATGACGGCCAGGTTCATCACCGATGAATGGTCCCCCCATTTCGAACGCTGGCGCAACCAGGGCCAGATGGACCCCGCGATCTGGCGGCAGGCGGGCGAACTGGGCCTTCTGTGCCCCTCCATCCCCGAGGAATGGGGCGGCCATGGCGGCGATTTCGGCCACGAGGCCGCGATCCTGATCGAGGCCAGCCGCGCCAACCTGGCCAGCTGGGGCGTGGGCATCCATTCCGGCATCGTCGCCCATTACATCCTGGCCTATGGCACGGATGACCAGAAGCGCCGCTGGCTGCCGAAACTGGCCAGTGGCGAACTGGTCGGCGCGCTGGCGATGACCGAACCCTCCACCGGATCGGATGTGCAGGCGATCAAGACCAAGGCGATCCGCGACGGCAATACCTACAAGCTGTCGGGCCAGAAGACCTTCATCACCAACGGCCAGCACGCCACGCTGATCATCGTCGCCGCCAAGACCGACCCGTCGGCCCGCGCCAAGGGCGTGTCGCTGATGGTGCTGGAAACCGAAGGCGCGGCCGGCTTCAAACGCGGCCGCAACCTCGACAAGATCGGCATGAAGGCCTCGGACACGTCCGAGCTTTTCTTCGACAATGTCGCCATCCCGCCCGAGAACCTGCTGGGCGGCGAGGAAGGGCGCGGCTTTGCCCAACTGATGAGCCAGCTGCCCCAGGAACGGCTGATCATCGCCTGCGGCGCGATCGGCGCGATGGAAGGGGCGGTGGCCCGCACCATCCAGTATTGCCAGGAACGCGAGGCCTTCGGCGGCCCGCTGACCCAGTTCCAGAACACCCGCTTCAAACTGGCCGAATGCCTGACCCGCACCAAGGTGGCGCGCGCCTTTCTTGACGAATGCATGGCCGAACACCTGCGCGGCGCGCTGACCGTCGAAAAGGCGGCCATGGCGAAATACTGGATCACCGACACCCAGAACCAGGTGCTGGACGATTGTTTGCAACTGCATGGCGGCTACGGCTTCATGCAGGAATACGCGGTGGCCGAAATGTGGACCGACGCGCGCGTGCAGCGGATCTATGGCGGCACCAACGAGATCATGAAGGAACTGATCGCGCGCAGCTTCGTGGATCGCAAATCCGCGTGACGGCGCAAGGGACGACAGGACAGGAGCCTCCGGCGGGGATATTTTCGGCAAGAAGAAACCCCGCACGCCCCTGCCCTGCATCGACCGGAAAAGATACTGCGGGGGTGAGAGGGTGCAAAACCCCGACCTTGCACCGCATCAACAGGAAGGAACGGCCATGACCATCAAACTCTATTGCTTCGGCGAAAGCGGCAATGCCTACAAGGCGGCGCTGTCACTGGAACTGTCCGGCCTGGACTGGGAACCGGTCTTCGTCGATTTCTTCAACGGTGAAGGCCGCACGCCGGAATTCCGCGCGATCAACGCGATGGGCGAAGTGCCCGTGATGGTGGATGGGGATCTGACCCTGTCGCAATCGGGCGCGATCCAGGATTACGTGACCGAGAAAAGCGGCAAGCTGGGCGGGCGCGACGCCAACGAGCGGCGCGAGATCCTGCGCTGGATCCTGTGGGACAACCACAAACTCTCGTCCCAGGCGGGCATGACCCGATTCCTGATGAACTTCCTGCCCGCGGACAAGCGCCCGGCCGAAGTCATCGGCTTCATGCAGGGGCGCCTGAAAGCCGCCTACAAGGTGCTTGACGATGCGCTGGCCGACAAGAACTGGCTGGTCGGTGACCGGCTGACCATCGCCGATACCGCCTGCTGCGGGTATCTCTTTTATCCCGAGCCCTTCGGCTTCGACCGCGCCGAATGGCCCCATATCGACGCCTGGCTGACCCGGATCGAACAGACCCCCGGCTGGAAACACCCCTATGACCTGATGCCCGGCAGCCCCGCTGACCGCGCCTGACACAAGACACGGCCCGCGCCCCGCGCAGGCCCAAGCAAGGAGACGACCATGACAGATGCCTATATCTATGACGCCATCCGCACGCCGCGCGGCAAGGGCCGCGCCGACGGATCGCTGCACGAGGTCACCTCGGCCCGGATCAGCGCGCAGATGCTCAATGCGCTGAAGGAACGCAACGGTTTCGACGGTCACGCGATCGAGGACGTGATCTGGGGCAACGTGACCCAGGTGATGGAACAGGGCGCCTGCCTGGCGCGTACCGCCGTTCTGGCCTCGGACCTCGACGAACGCATCCCCGGCCTTGCCATCAACCGCTTCTGCGCCTCCGGCATGGAGGCCGTGAACCTTGCCGCCAACCAGGTGCGCGGCGGCGCGGGCATGGCCTATATCGCGGGCGGGGTCGAAATGATGTCCCGCGTGCCCATGGGCTCGGACGGGGCGGCCATCGCTGTCGATCCTTCCATCGCGATGGACAGCTACTTCGTCCCCCAGGGCATCAGCGCCGACATCATCGCCACCGAATACGGGTTCTCGCGCGACGAGGCCGATGCGCTGGCCGTCGAATCCCAGCGCCGCGCCAAGGCCGCATGGGATGACAACCGCTTTGCCAAATCCATCGTGCCCGTGGTCGATCAGAACGGCCTGACGATCCTGGGCCATGACGAATTCATGCGCCCCCAGACGGACATGCAAAGCCTGGGCGCGCTCAAGCCCAGCTTCAAGGACATGGGCGAGGTGATGCCCGGCTTCGACAAGGTCGCGCTGATGAAATACCCGCACCTCGAGCGGATCAACCACATCCACCACGCCGGCAATTCCAGCGGCATCGTGGATGGCGCCGCAGGCGTGCTGATCGGCAACAAGGAATTCGGCGAGAAATGGGGCCTCAAGCCCCGCGCACGCATCAAGGCCACCTGCAAGATCGGCACCGATCCCACGATCATGCTGACCGGCCCGGTGCCCGCCACCCAGAAGATCCTGGCCGACAGCGGCATGAGCATCAAGGACATCGACCTCTTCGAGGTGAACGAGGCTTTCGCCTCGGTCGTACTGCGCTTCATGCAGGCCTTCGACGTGGACAGCTCGGTCGTGAACGTCAACGGCGGCTCGATCGCCATGGGTCACCCGCTGGGCGCCACCGGCGCGATGATCATCGGCACGCTGCTTGACGAGCTGGAGCGCACCGGCAAGGGCACCGGCCTTGCCACGCTCTGCATCGCGTCCGGCATGGGTGCCGCCACCATCATCGAGCGGGTCTGATCCATGCAGGTCAACAGTCAGGGCGAAAACGTCATGGTCATTTGCGAGCAACTGCTCGATCTGACCCGGCGCGCCCTGCTTGAGGGGGATTTCGAGGCTTTCGAACAGGCCTTCCTGCTGCCGCATGTCCACACGACGCTGGAAGGCACGACCTTTCTGGACACGCGTGAAGACCTGTTGGTGCTGCATACCCGCATGACCCGCGAATTCGCACGTCTGGGCATTGACGACATCCACCGGGTGATCGTCTCGGCGCAGTTTACCGGACCCGACCGGATCGTGGTGCAAACCATATCCCACCATCTGAACGGGGGGCGGCGCGTGAATACGCCCTTCCCCGTCTTTACCGAACTGGCGCGCTGCGGCGCGCAATGGCGCATCGCCTCGGCCAATTACGCGGTCGGGCGAACGAACGCCGGCATCGCGGATGCGCTCATGCCCGACAGCTTTCCGTCGGAACTGCCAGGCGCGTCCCCCCTCGATGATCTGCGCCCGGACTCCGGCGCAAACGACATGAATCTGGAGAAATGACATGACCGATTTCACCATGCAGAAAGATGCCGAAGGCATCGCCACGATCACATGGGATTGCCCCGGCAAGTCCATGAACGTGCTCAACACCGAGGCGCTGATCCATCTGGACAGCCTGATCGATGACGCCCTGGCCGATGACGCCGTCAAGGGCATCGTCATCACCTCCGGCAAGAAGGACTTTGCCGGTGGCATGGACCTGAACGTGCTGGCCAAGATGCGCGAAGACGCGGGCGACGAACCCGCGCGCGGGCTTTTCGAAGGAATCATGCAGATGCATGCGGCCCTGCGCAAGATCGAGCGCGCGGGCATGGACCCCAAGACCCTGAAAGGCGGCAAGCCCATCGCCGCCGCCCTGCCCGGCACCGCCGTGGGCATCGGGCTTGAACTGCCGCTGGCCACCCATCGCATCTTTGCCGCGCCGAACCCGAAGGCCAAGATCGGCCTGCCGGAAATCCTCGTGGGCATCTTCCCCGGTGCCGGCGGCACTACACGCCTTGCGCGCAAGCTGGGCGCCATGGGGGCTGCCCCCTACCTGCTGGAAGGCAAGCTGCTGGACCCGGCCAAGGCCAAATCGGCCGGCATCATCGACGAAGTGGCCGATGATCCCGTCGCCGCCGCCCGCGCCTGGGTGCTGCAGGCCAAGGATGCGGACCTGGTGAAACCCTGGGACGCCAAGGGCTACAAGATGCCCGGCGGCACGCCCTATCACCCCGCGGGCTTCCCGACCTTCGTGGGCGCCTCGGCCATGGTCAACGGCAAGACCCAAGGTGCCTTCCCCGCGGCCAAGGCGCTGCTGTCGGCGGTCTATGAAGGCGCGCTCGTGCCCTTCGACACCGCACTCAAGATCGAGGCGCGCTGGTTCGTCAACGTGCTGATGAACCCCTCGTCCGCCGCGATGATCCGCTCGCTCTTTCTCAACAAGGAAGCGCTGGAAAAAGGCGCCGTGCGCCCCGAAGGCGTTGCCGATCAGCGCGTGAAAAAGCTGGGCGTGCTGGGTGCCGGCATGATGGGCGCAGGCATCGCGCTGGTCAGCGCCCAGGCAGGCATCGAGGTGGTGCTGATCGACGCCACGCAGGAAAGCGCCGACAAGGGCAAGGCCTATACCGAGGCCTATCTTGACGGTGGCATCAAGCGCGGCAAGGTCACCGCCGACAAGAAAGCGGCGATGCTGGGCCTGATCACCGCCACCACCGATTACGACGCGCTGAAAGGCTGCGACCTGATCATCGAAGCCGTGTTCGAGGACATGAAGGTCAAGGCCGAGGTCACGAAAAAGGCCGAAGCGGTGATCCCCGCGGATTGCATCTACGCCTCCAACACCTCGACCCTGCCGATCAGCGAACTGGCCAAGGCATCCTCGCGCCCCGATCAGTTCATCGGCATCCACTTCTTCTCGCCGGTCGAAAAGATGCTGCTGGTCGAAATCATCAAGGGCGAAGCCACCGGCCCCGTCGCCGTGGCCAAGGCGCTCGATTACGTCCGCCAGATCCGCAAGACCCCCATCGTGGTGAACGACGCGCGCTTCTTCTACGCCAACCGCTGCATCATCCCCTACATCAACGAGGGGATGCGCATGGTGAAGGAAGGCGTGTCGCCCGCCCTGATCGACAATGCCGCGCGCATGCTTGGCTTCCCCGTGGGCCCGCTGCAACTGGTCGATGAGACCTCGATCGATCTGGGCGCCAAGATCGCCCGCGCCACCAAGGCCGCGATGGGCAATGCCTATCCCGATGGCGAGGTCGACGAGATCATCTTCTGGATGGAAGGACAGGGCCGCATGGGCCGCAAGGCCAAGGCAGGTTTCTTCACCTATGACGAGACCGGCAAGCGTCAGGGCTACTGGGCGGGTCTGGCCGACAAGTATCCCCGCCTTGAAGAGCAGCCCAGCCTGATCGAGGTGCAGCATCGCCTGATGTTCGCCCAGGTGCTCGAAGCCGTCCGCGCGCTGGAAGAAGGCGTGCTGGAAGACATCCGCGAAGGTGACGTGGGCGCGATCCTGGGCTGGGGCTTTGCGCCGTGGTCGGGTGGCCCCTTCAGCTGGCTCGACATCATCGGCACTCCCTATGCCGCCGAACGCTGCGATCAGCTTGCGGCCGCATATGGCCCGCGCTTTGCCTGCCCCGCGCTGCTGCGCGAGATGGCCGACAAGGGCCAAAGCTTCTACGGCCGTTTCGGCGTGGACAAGAAAGCCGCCTGATCCCCACCGGACAGGCCCTGCAGAACATACAAACGGCGCGGTCCCGAAGGTCCGCGCCGCTTGCGTTAAGTTGGCAAACAACTACGAAACCGCTCAAATTTTGCGTTAAAGGAATTGACTGCGTACCCGCTGCATGTCACTTTTTTCGGGTGAGGGATCTCGCGTGACGCCAATCGAGCGAGAACTTTCATACAGCGGGTACTTGCCCCAGCCAGCGGCGGTAGAAGTCAGCTAAACTACATTTAGCCACTTCCACCGCCGCCAATACAGAATCCAGAAATAGGCATGCATCGTCAACGAAGAATTTAAGTTCATCGGTCAGTTTTTCTGAGCGTAACTTCCAAGGTCGCGGAACTTTGGAAGAATCTGTTCAAGTATGGAAAACCGGCTTTACTACGGCACCACAGCGTCGGTTCCGACTAGTCTATGGCAGTTAGGATAGTTGCCTGACCGGCAGCCTAGTCCTAGAAGGCCCTGCAGAACATACAAACGGCGCGGTCCCGAAGGTCCGCGCCGCTTGCATTGGGGGGTGCTGCGCGTCAGATATTATTCACAATATGGAAACAGTAAATTAAAAATTAACCCTTAAGTATATTTTTTGGAAACAATACGCCGTCGCATCTCAGAAGGAATAGCCAAAGCGCGCCACATCGGCGGCGCACAGATCCCCCACAAGTGCTGCATCCTCAGCGCTGTAATAGCCCCGGTAATCCGGGTCGCGATCCGATCGGTTCACCCGCGCAAGTTCCAGCCTGAACCCCAGATGCGCCCATAGGGGGGCTGCGTCCTCCTCCAGGCTTTCCAGCCGGATATAGGCCGCGCACCGCTCCACGCCCGCCGCGTCGCGCATGTAGCGCGCATAGGGCCAGGCGGTCATGGCGGCCCGTGTCTGCGGATGGT
The DNA here is from genome assembly GCA_033839205.1 of Rhodobacterales bacterium. Taxonomy (GTDB): domain Bacteria; phylum Pseudomonadota; class Alphaproteobacteria; order Rhodobacterales; family Rhodobacteraceae; genus Seohaeicola. Next base: position 17,369 of record JAJLKH010000099.1, read on the forward strand.
TCAGGAACTCCGAAAAGGTCAGCGACCGGGCCAGCCCCACGGCGGGATGATCAAAACCCTGCCCGCGCAGCCAATGGTAATAGCTGACCATCCGGTCCCATGGATTGCGCACCAATGTGAAACAATAGCTCTGCGCGATCTCATCGCGGCTCACCAGCCCGTCGATATCGGCCAGTGTGGAATGCTTCCACAACCGCCCCGCGGCCTGCACGCCCTTCAGCCGTTGCTTGCGCCGCTGCGCCTTGGGCGTGTCGCCCAGCAGGATGTCATCGGCGCGCGCCCGCCCCTCCAGCGCCAGGGCCAGCGCGGTGCCCCCGGTCTTGGGGATATGGACAAAGATGTAACGGCGGCCCGGCGAAATGATCATGCCGTCACGCTACCCCATCGGCCGCGTGGCGCAAGCCTGCTCAACCGGGGATGATCTCGCGGCGCTGCTCCGCGCCCGACCGCAGCGCGATGATCACCCCCGCCGAGGCGATCAACCCGATCCCGATCGCCTGCCACGGCCCCACGGGCTGCGCAAACAGCCACCAGGCAAAGAACGGGCCAAAGATCATCACCGAATATTCGAAAACGGAAACGAACCCCGCCTCGCCGATCTGGTAGGCCTTGATGATACACCACACACCCGCCAGCGATCCCACCGCCTGCAACCACAGCAGCGGCCAGACCTCGACCAGCGGCCAGACCCAGCGCCGCGTCAGAAACCCGGTCTCGGGCATGTCCAGGACGATCAGGCCCAGCGCCATCGCCCCCGAAAACAGGCATTGAAACAGCATCACCCCCAAAAGCAGCGCCATGGTGCTTTCGCCCTCGCACCATGACCGCGTGGCGATGATCGACACCGCGTAGAACAGCCCCCCCGCCACCGGCAAAAGCGTCCAGACCGAAAAGGCGTTTGTATCGGGCTGCAACACCAGCAGGATCCCCGCAAACCCCATCAGAACCGCCAGGATCCGCCAGGGCCCGATACTGTGCCCCATCAGGCCCCATGTGATCAGCAGGATGAAGATGGGCGAGGTGAAAAGCCCCGCCAGCGCCTGCGCGATGGGCATGAAGCCCAGCGCCCCGAAATAGCACATCATGGCGATCCCGGCGAAGGCCGACCGCCCGCCCACCCGCAGGATCGACCTTGGCCTCAGCGTGCCCAGCCCCGCCCATGACATGACCAGCAGCATCGGAAACATCAGCAGCGTGCGCATGACCTGGAATTGCCACAGCCCGATCTCGGTCGCGATGGCGGCCACGTAATTGTCGATGAACCCGATGATCACCATGGCCACCAGCATCACGGCGGCGGCGGCAAGGGGCCTGTTATGATCGGCAGTCGCAACAAGGGTCATGGGGGTCCGGCCTTTGGGTCTCGGCCCTGCTTATGCCGCCGCAAGGCCGATCTCAAGCGATGCTTGAAGGGGCGCCACGGTATCATGTATACTGCACCTCAGGGCGTGCCGATGGCGTCGGCGCGGGGAACCGGTTTCCCTTTCCTGCGGTTCAATCCGCTGTCGTCCTGTACGCCGGGACCTCTGACAAGGGGGCCCGCGCTGATCCGGCCCCGCAGGACCGATGATGACCCAAACTGCCAGACCCGACATGTATCGCTTTCACAATGGACAGAAAGCGCCCCTGCCTTTTTCCGAAGCCGAATATGCCGCCCGCCTCGCCGGGTTGCGCGCCGCCATGGCCGATCTTGACGTCGATGCCTGCGTCATGACCTCGATGCATAACGTCGCCTATTACTCGGGCTTTCTCTATTGCTCCTTCGGGCGGCCCTATGCCTGCGTGGTCACGCCCACCGATTGCGTGACGATCAGCGCGGGCATCGACGCAGGCCAGCCATGGCGGCGCAGCGTCGGCGACAACATCACCTATACCGACTGGGCGCGCGACAATTACTGGCGCGCCGTGCGTTCGGTCACCGGCGAGGGCCGCGTGATCGGCTTTGAGGCCGATCACCTGACCCTGCTGCAATCGGCCAAGCTCGACAGCTTCCTCACGCCCTCCGCCCGCGTCGACATCGCGCCCGCCACCATGCAGCAGCGCATGCGCAAATCCGCGGCCGAGATCACGCTGATCCGCGCCGGCGCCAATGTGGCAGATGTGGGCGGCTATGCGATCCGCGACGCGGTTCGCGTCGGCGCGCGCGAGATCGACATCGCCATGGCCGGCCGCGACGCGATGGAGGCCGAGATCGCGAAACGCTTCCCCGACGCCGAATACCGCGACACCTGGGTCTGGTTCCAATCCGGCCTCAACACCGACGGCGCGCATAACCCCGTCACCGCCCGCGCGCTGGAACGCGGCGATATCCTGTCGCTCAACACCTTCCCGATGATCTCGGGCTATTACACCGCGCTGGAACGCACCCTTTTCGTGGGCGAAGTGGACGATGCCAGCCTGGCCATCTGGCAGGCCAATGTCGCCACCCATGAATACGGCATGTCCCTGCTGAAACCCGGTGTCAGCTGCGCCGAGGTCACCCACAAGATCAACGATTTCCTCGCCGAACGCGACCTGCTGCAATACCGCACCTTCGGATATGGCCACAGCTTCGGCGTGCTGTCCCACTACTACGGGCGCGAGGCCGGCCTGGAACTGCGCGAGGATATCGACACCGTGCTCGAACCCGGCATGGTCATCTCGATGGAGCCGATGCTGACCCTGCCCGAAGGCGTGCCCGGCGCCGGCGGCTACCGCGAGCATGACATCCTGCTCATCACCGAATCCGGCAACGAAAACATCACCGGCTATCCCTACGGCCCGGATTTCAACGTGGTCGGCTGACGCCCATCGCGCGCGGGCCAGGGATGCCATGGCCCGCGCCTTTCCCCTTTCACTTCCCCGCGCCGCGCGCAATATTGTGTCTCACGGGCGCCGCAAGGTGACACATCAGGACAGGAGGGATGCAATGGGCTGGCTCAAGGATGAAACGGGTCTAGGCAAGACGGCGGCGAATTACACGCCCCTCACGCCGCTGTCCTTCCTCAAACGCGCGGCACTGGTCTTTCCCGACCATCCGGCGGTGATCTACGGCCCGCATCGCAAGACCTATGCCGAATACCACGCTCGCGTCAGCCGCCTTGCCTCGGCGCTGGTCAAGCTGGGCGTGGAACCGGGCGATGTCGTGGCCACCCTCATCCCCAACCTGCCCGCCCAGGCCGAGGCGCATTTCGGCGTGCCCGCCTGCGGGGCGGTCCTCAACACCATCAACACCCGGCTCGAACCCGACACCGTCGCCTATATCCTCGATCACGGCGCCGCCAAGGTCCTGATGGTCGATCCCCAGTTCCTGCCGCTCGCCGCCGAGGCGATGGAACGCATGGAAGGCCCCGCCCCCATCGTGATCGAAGTGCCCGATGACCATGCCGGCGTCCATGCCCATGGCCATTACACCGATTACGAAAGCCTGCTGGCGGCGGGCGATCCCGATTTCGCCTGGATCATGCCCGAGGACGAATGGGAATCCATCGCGCTCAACTACACCTCCGGCACCACGGGGCGGCCCAAGGGCGTGGTCTACCACCATCGCGGCGCCTATCTGAACGCCATGGGCCAGGTGATCAGCTGGCGCATGACGCTGCACCCGCGCTACCTGACCATCGTGCCGCTCTTTCACTGCAACGGCTGGTGCCACACCTGGATGATGCCGGTGCTGGGCGGGACGCTGATCTGCTGCCGCGACATCACCGCGCCCGCCATCTTCAACGCCATCGCGGATGAGGGCGTCACCCATTTCGGCGGCGCGCCCATCGTGCTGAATACCCTCGTGAACGCCCCCGCATCGCAACGCCGCGAGTTTTCCCAGACGGTCGAGGTGTTCACCGCCGGCGCCCCCGTCGCCCCCGCGACGCTGGCCAAGATCGAACCCATGGGCTTCAACGTCACCCAGGTCTACGGCTTGACCGAAACCTATGGCCCCGGCACCGAATGCACATGGAACGCCGCCTGGGACGAGCTGCAAGGCGATGCCCGCGCCGCGATGAAGGCCCGCCAGGGTGTCGCCATGCCCTTCCTCGAGGATGTGACCGTCATGACCGACGGCATGAGCCAGATCCCCATGGACGGCGTCACGCAGGGCGAGATCATGTTCCGCGGCAATGGCGTGATGAAAGGCTATCTCAAGAACCCCAAAGCGACCGAGGAAGCCTTCGCAGGCGGCTGGTTCCACTCCGGCGATATCGCCGTGCAGCATCCCAACGGCTATATCCAGATCAGCGACCGCGCCAAGGACATCATCATCTCGGGCGGCGAGAATATCTCCTCGGTCGAGGTCGAAGGCGTGCTGATGGCCCATCCCGATGTGCTCTTGTGCGCCGTGGTCGCCAAACCCGACGAGAAATGGGGCGAGGTGCCCTGCGCCTTCGTCGAGCTGAAAGAGGGCGTGGCCGGCGACGAGGCCGCCCTGATCGCCTTCGCCCGCGAAAGGCTCGCCGGCTTCAAGACCCCGAAAAAGGTGGTGTTCCTGGAATTGCCGAAAACCTCGACCGGCAAGATCCAGAAATTCGAACTGCGCGCCATCGCCAAGGGGTTGTGAGGGGGTAACCCCTCCCTCCCCGCACCGTCGCCGACCCGCAACCGCGCCCCAAGCAGCGCGCTCGCCGACCCGCGGGGTGGCGAGCCGCCGACAGTTCGGCTCACTTTATCCCCGCCCCGTCCTCGGCTCTCAGTTCATAGCACCACGGTCGCAAAATCGCCGCCCCAGGGGGCGGGTCGGCGATCGCGCGGCGGCGCGTTCCGCGCCTTGATTCCGCGCGGGGAGCACGCTGATCGGTCTGAACAACTTCCTTGTGACGCGATGCGCCTAAAGCCCCCAATCGTGAAGATTCCCCTAACGCTACCGCGTAACCCGTTGAAATTCCTGACGCCGGAAAATGTCCCATCGTGGGACACCTCCCTCCGCCCGGATCAGCGGCCCATATCCTCGACGTTCCAGATGGCCCAGATGTCCCGCTTGCGATAGCGGATGGTGTGCTGCGGCGCCCAGTCGGGCCGCGCCGCCTCGTCCAGCCGGCCGACGATCACCCCTTCAGGATTGGCCTGCACGAAAGCGGCAATCGCCGCCTGATCCGGCAGCAGCGTCAGCGGCGCCTGCAAACGGCCCGCGAAGTGGAAATCCCCGCGATAATCGGATCCGGCATAGCCGACCCGCCCATCGCGCTCGGCGATGATCCCCGCGATCTCCTTGGGCGACATGATCTTGCCTGCGGGCCCGATGAAATAGGCCGTGTTCAACGCCAGCGCCAAGGCCGGCACCGTCAACCACACCAACCCCGGCCAGCGCATGATCGCCACCACCGCCACCACCAGCGGCAGCACGACGACAATGGCAAGCCACGGGTTCAGGAAATCGGACACCTGCGCGCCCAAAACTCCCGTCGGCAGCACAAGGACCACCGCCATCACCCCGACCAGCACCGCCCCCACGATCCAGGGCCGGCCTGTCCGGGCAGGCCAGCGATTGGCCATGAGCAGCGCCGCCGCAGGCATCGCGGGCAGCAGATAGTCGGGCTGCTTGCCACTGATCAGGCTGAACAGGATGAAGGGCCCCAAGAACCAGGCCATGGCGAATTTCTCGACGTTGTCGAGCGGGCGCTTCTGCCAGAAACCCGGGATCGCGATCCATGGGAACAGCAGCATCGGCAAAACGGCGGCATAGAACCAGAAGGGTTCGGCATGGGCGAAACTGTTCACAACGCGCCCGGCGCTCTGGGTCCAGAGGATCTCTTCGCGATAGGTGGCATCCCCGGTCACGAAGGCCGGCACAAGCCAGAGCGCGACAAGGCCAAGCGCCACACCAAGGGCTGCAAACATGCCTTTCACGCTGAAGCGACCCGGCCCCGCCCACCAGCGCATGGCCAGCAACAGCGGCATGACATGCACGAAAATCACCGGCCCCTTGGCATAAACGCCAAAGCCCAAGGCGATCCCGAACACCAGCCAATGCGACAGCCGCAACTCTGGCGCGGTGCCGATCCGCCAGAGGGCCGCGGCGCAGGTGACCATGGCCAGCATCAGGATGCCGTCGAAATTGGTCTCGCCTCCGAAAAAGTAGAAAGGCACCATCGTGCCGAGAATGACGATCGCGGCATCGCCGAACTGGCCGCCGGGTCGCATTCGGTCGGCCAGACGCCCCGTCAGCCACAAAGCCAGGATGGACAGCGCCGGCGCCACCAGACGCGCTGCATATTCGCTTATGCCGGGCAACCAGACCAGGTTGATCAGCCAGAACAGCAGCGGCGGTTTGTGACTGTAGGGCACGCCATTCTGGAACGGCACCAGCCAGTGATGCCCGGTCAGCATTTCCCAGGCGACCCCCAGATAGCGTGTCTCGTTCGTGGGCATCATCGGCCGCATCACGCAATCCAGCACGAAGACCATGGCCATCACCACAAGCACCACGTACCGCCGGGGCGCAGGCCTGCCCGCCTGTGCGTCGTTCCTGTCTGTCATCGCTGGACCCTCGATTGTAGCCACAAGGGGCGTTGCGCGCGGATACGTTCCATCCGGCAAGACCTGATGCCGCAGCGGGCCACAGGGTGCTGGTGCGGATTGTGACGCATTACGAAGGGTCTTTCCGAGTGCAGTATGACCTTGGGGCGCAACCCCGTCACGCGCCTCTAGCAGCAATTTCAACAGAGGTCACGACCAAGAACGCAGCCCGGCGCCGCGCGACAGATACCCCGAGGCGCGCCGACAGGTTTTAGCGCGAACCGGGGCCGAGCGGCTTGCCGCGCGCTGTCTTGTAAGACTAGGGTGCGGCATGGATACGACCTTTCTGATCAGCGCCTTCGTCACCCTGTTCGTGATCATCGACCCCATCGGGCTGGTGCCGCTGTTCGTGGCCCTGACGCAGGGGTTGAGCACGCGCGAGCGTCGCGCCATCGGTTTGCGCGCGGTGCTGGTGGCGGCCCTTTTGCTGCTTCTTTTCGCGGCGGCGGGCGAGGCCGTGCTGGGCTTTGTCGGCATCTCCATGCCCGCCTTCCGCATCGCGGGCGGCATCCTTCTGTTCCTGACCGCACTGGACATGCTGTTCGAGCGCCGCGCCAAGCGTCGGCAGGACCAGACCGGAGATGATCGCCCCGATCCTTCGGTCTTTCCGCTGGCCATCCCCCTGATCGCGGGGCCCGGTGCGATTGCCTCGATGATCCTTCTGGCCGGCCAACAGCCAGGCCTTGCCGGGCTGGCCACGATTACAGGTGTGATGCTGGCGGTCCTGACGATCGTGATGCTTCTGTTCCTGTCCGCCTCGCTGTTCGAACGCGCCCTTGGCCGGGTGGGTATCAATGTTGTAACGCGCCTACTGGGCATGTTGCTGGCCGCGCTGTCGGTGCAATTCGTGCTGGATGGATTGCGCGACTTCGGTTTTGCCGCCTGATTGCAGGGGCGCGCGGCACACCTATATCACCATGACAAAGGAGGTGCTGCATGGACGGCAACGATCTGGGCAGATTGACCTATCTGATCCTGCTGGGCGCGGTGATCGTGTTCTGGTTCGTCGCGCAGAACCGCCAGTCGCTGGGCAAGACGATGCAGCAGGCGCTGGTCTGGGGTCTGCTGTTCCTGGGCGTGATCGCGGCCTTCGGGCTGTGGTCCGACATCCGCCAGACCGTGCGCCCCGCGCAATCAGTGATGACCGCCGAAGGGCGGATCGAACTGCCGCGCGCCCCGGACGGGCATTACTACATGACCGTGCAGGTGAATGGCGCCGATATCCGGTTCCTGGTCGATACGGGTGCCAGCGACATCTACCTCAGCCGGCAGGACGCTGAGCGCGCGGGGCTTGACCCGGCCAATCTGGCCTTCATCGGCAGCGCCATGACCGCCAATGGCCCGGTGCGCACGGCTCCGGTCCGGCTGGACAGCATCCGGCTTGGCGGGATCGAGGATCGCGGCCTGCGCGCCTTCGTGAACGAAGGCGAGATGCGCGAGTCCCTGCTGGGCATGACCTATCTGCAGCGATTTTCGTCGGTCGAGATCCGTCAAGGCGCGCTGATCCTGACGCGCTAGACGTGCCTGTTTCTTCTTGCCAAAAATATCCATCTTGGCAGGGCAGCCTCAGGCGCCGCGCTCGGCCTTCTTTTCCCAGCGCCCTGTCTCTTCGGACCAGTATTGCGCGGCACAGCCCGCATCGGTCAGCGCCTTCCATTGCGCGCGCGCGGCCTGCAGCGCGTCCGGGTCGTTGCCGTCGAAGATCACGCAGACCCGTTCCAGCCTCCGCACCTCGTCCGGTGTCAGATCGGCGCCATCCACGGTCATCAGGCAAGCGGGATCGTTCGCGGCCTCTTGCCCGGTGATCAGCAGAACGGGTTGCGCGGCATCATGCGGTCCGCCGCCCAGCCCATGCGGCAGGAACCCGTCAGGCGCCCCCAGCCACAATTGCTGATCCAGCCAATCCATCCGTTCGGCACTTCGCCCACGCACCGCGACGCGCCATCCGGCCTGCAGGGCGCGGCCCAGAAGCTGGGGCAAGGCCACCTCGAGAGGATTGCGCGTCAGGTGATAGAAATAGGCCGCGCCCATCCGTGCCGCCCCCTTTTCAATCCTCGAACCGGTCGGCCACCAGCCGGTTCAGCGTCATCACGCCCCAACCGCTGGCCCCCTTGGGCGCATGGGCCGTGTCTTCCTTGACGCTGGCGACACCGGCGATGTCCAGATGAACCCAGGGCGTCCCCTCCTGCACGAAACGCTGCAGGAACTGCGCGGCGATGATCGCACCGCCGTCGCGCCCGCCCACGTTCTTCATGTCGGCGATCTGGGATTTCAGCTTGGCGTCATAGGCCGGGCCAAGCGGCATGCGCCAGGCCCCCTCGCCCTCGGCCTCGGCGGCTTTCAGGACCGCGTTGCAGAGCGCGTCGTCATTGGCGAAAACGCCAGCCTTTTCGTGCCCCAGCGCGATGATGATCGCCCCGGTCAGGGTGGCCAGATCCACCATGCCCGCAGGCTTGAAACGGTCCTGCGCATACCAAAGCACATCGGCCAGGACCAGGCGCCCCTCGGCATCGGTGTTGATCACCTCGATCGTGTCGCCCTTCATCGCGCGCACCACGTCACCCGGTCGGGTGGAGCGGCCCGAGATCATGTTCTCGACCAGCCCCACAAGCCCCACGACATTGGCCTTCGCGCCGCGCCGCGCCAGCGTGTGCATGACACCCGCCACGACGCCCGCGCCGCCCATGTCCATGGTCATGTCTTCCATGCCGCCCGCCGGCTTGAGGCTGTATCCCCCGGTATCGAAGACCACGCCCTTGCCCACCAGCGCAAGCGGGGCTGCGTCCTTGTCCCCGCCTTTCCACTGCATGACGACGACTTTCGAGGGGCTTTCGCTGCCATGCCCCACGGACAGAAGGCTGCCCATGCCCAGCTTTTCCAGATCAGCCTCTTCCAGCACCTCGACCTCGACGCCCAGATCGCGCAGCTCCAGCAGGCGGTCGGCAAAGGTGGTGGTGGTCAGGATGTTGGCGGGCGCGCTGATCAGGTCGCGGGTCAGGAACACGCCTTCGACCGCCGCGCGCAAGGGGACCAGCGCCGCCTCGACCTCATCGGGTTTGCTGACCATCAGGGTGACAGGGCCCGGCGTGGCGGGGGCATCGGTCGCGGGTTTCGACTTCATGTCGTCATAGGCATAGGCCCGCAGCGCCAAGCCCATGCCGATCTGCGCCGCGTGGCGGTTCGAGCCGGTCATCACCGTGACGGCTGCCTTGCCCTTGAGCTTGCCAAGCGCCACGCCCGCCTTGCGGGCCAGAACCGCGTCGGCCCTTTTGGGCAGGCGCACCACGTCCACGGCATCTGCCGCCATGCCGGCGGGAAAGGCCAGGGTCATGGTTTCGCCCGGCTTGAGCTTGCCAAAAGCCTCGGAATTCAGCATCCGGGTCAGGGCGCCCTTGGTCAGCCGGTTCACCTTGCGCACCGCCAGATCCAGCGCCTCGGCCGTGTCGACCAGCAGTGCCACGCGCCCTTCCAGCGTTTCCAGGGCTGCCAGATCGGTTGCGGCTGCGGTCAGTGTCACGGGGGCGGTCATGGGGGTCTCTCCTGCGGGCGAAAGGGGGCGAAACTGTTCTGGAGCGTCACCCTAGCGGTGTGCCGGCGGCTTGACCAGATAGCAGTTTTCCACCCCTGTCACATCCTGTAGGGTCACCCTGTTCATGACGGGACTTCCGGGGGAAACGAGTGGCAAGATTCGACAGATACCTGCTGTCGCAAATGATGGTCCTGTTCGGCTTCTTTGCCCTGATCCTGGTATCGATCTACTGGATCAACCAGGCGGTACGGCTGTTCGACAGGCTGGTCGGTGACGGCCAATCGGCGATGGTCTTTGTCGAATTCTCGCTGCTGACCCTGCCGAATGTGATCCGCCTTGTGTTGCCGGTCGCGGCCTTCGCGGGTGCGGTCTATGTGACCAACCGGCTGAGCAATGAAAGCGAACTGGTCGTGATGCAGGCGACGGGTTTCAGCCCCTGGCGGCTGGCGCGGCCGGTTGCGATCTATGGCGCGATTGTCGCGCTGATGATGGCGGTGCTGACCAATCTGCTGGTCCCGGCCTCGCAGGAAGAGATGAAGAAACGCGAGTCCGAGCTGTCGCAGAATGTCACCGCCAAACTGCTGACCGAGGGCACCTTTCTGCATCCGTCAGCAGGCATCACGTTCTATATCCGCGAGATCACCGTCGAAGGTGCGCTGCGCGATGTCTATCTGTCCGACCGCAGCCGCCCCGACCGGGCCATGACCTATACCGCCAGCGAGGCCTTTCTGGTAAATGACGACAAGGGGACGCGTCTGGTGATGGTCGACGGGCTGTCGCAGGCCTATTTCCTGGATAGCGCGCGGCTGTTCACCACCCATTTCGCCGATTTCACCTATGACATCACCGGACTTTTGGCATCGCCCCGCGGCCATGTCCGCGAGGTGCGCCATGTCGGCACCTGGGAGTTGCTGACCGCGCGAGACGCCGTTGCCGCCGAAACCGGGCAGTCGCTTGGGGTGATCGTGGACGAGCTGCACGGGCGCTTCAATCAGCCCCTGATGGCGCTGGCGGCGGCGCTGATCGGCTTTTCGGCACTGCTGGTGGGCGGGTTTTCACGGTTCGGAGTCTGGAAGCAGATCGTCGGCGCGCTGGTTCTGCTGGTGCTTGTGAAACTGATCGAAGGGCTGGTGACCGACCCGGTCAGGCTCAATCCCGAACTCTGGCCGCTGGTTTATGCACCATCGCTGGGCGGATTGCTGATGGCCGCGTCCCTGCTGGCCTGGAGCGCGCGCCCAAGGCGTCGCAGGGTCGTGGCGCCGCCGGTACCTGGCGGGGTAGCGGCATGATCCTGCACCGCTATTTCGCGCGCCGTTTCCTGACCACCTTTCTGGGCATCCTGACGGTATTCTTCCTGTTGCTGGCCCTGATCGACCTTGTGGAACAGTTGCGCCGCTTTGCCGCCGACGGGATCGGCTTTGGCCGGATCTTGCAGCTGACCCTGCTGAACATGCCGCGCGCGATCAGCGATATCCTGCCGCTGGTGATGATCCTGTCGACCATCGCGCTGTTTCTGAGCCTGGCGCGCAGCAGCGAGCTTGTGGTGACGCGGGCCTCGGGTCGATCGGGGCTACGCGCGCTTCTGGCGCCGGTGATCGTGGCCTTGCTGATCGGGGGGCTGGCGGTGGCCATGCTCAACCCCTTGGTGGCGGCGACATCCAAACGCTATTCCAGCCTGTTCGAAGGCTACCGGTCGGGTGTGACCGACGTGCTGTCGATTTCGCGCGAGGGGCTGTGGCTGCGCCAGGGCGGGTCCGAGGGGCAGACGGTGATCCGCGCCACGCGCGCCAATCAGACCGGCACGGTGTTCTATAACGTGACTTTCCTCAGCTATGCGCCGCAGGGCGGGCCGATCCGGCGGATCGAAGCCGCGGAGGCCGCGCTGACACCGGGGGCCTGGCAGGCCCGTGACGTCAAGGTCTGGCCCCTCGGGCTGGACCAGAACCCCGAAGCGCTGGCCGAAACCCACGCGACGCTGACCATTCCCTCGGATCTCACTCAGGAGAGGATCCGCGACAGTTTCGGACAGCCTGATGCGATTTCGATCTGGGATCTGCCCGATTATGTGGCCGAACTGGAAAAGGCCGGGTTTTCAGCGCGCCGCCACCTTGTGTGGTTCCAGATGGAGCTGGCCCGCCCGCTGTTTCTGACCGCGATGGTTCTGCTGGGCGCGGCCTTCACCATGCGCCATGCGCGCGCCGGCGGCACCGGCATCGCGGTATTGTCGGCAGTGATGCTGGGCTTCACGCTGTTCTATATCCGCAACTTTGCGCAGATCATGGGCGAGAACGGGCAAATTCCGGTCATGCTGGCGGCCTGGGCCCCCCCGGTCGCATCCGTCATGCTGGCCATGGGGCTGCTCTTGCACATGGAGGATGGCTGATGCGTGGGCCCGGTTTGACAGGCCGCGGCTTGACCGGTCGCGCGCTGCGTCTGGTGGCGCTGTTGCTGGCGGGAACGGCGCTGGCGCTGACGTATCTTCCGCCGTCCCTCGTGCATGCGCAGACGTTTGATGCGCAACCTTCCGGTGCGCCTGCCACGCTGATTGCCGACAGTCTGCGGCTGGAAGGGCGTGACCGGCTTATCGCGGAAGGCAATGTGGAGGCGCTGTCTGGCACGACCCGGCTCAAGGCTGCGCGGGTGATTTACGACCGCACGGGCGACAGGCTGATCCTGGAGGGTCCGATCACCGTGATCGAGGGCGACAGGATCGTAGTTCTGGCCGATAGCGGCGATCTGGATGCAAGCCTTGAGAACGGGTTGCTGCGCGGTGCGCGCATGGTTCTGGATCAGCAGGTACAACTTGCGGCCAACCGGATCGACCGGGTCGGCGGGCGTTATACCCAGCTATACAAGGCCGCGGCCACGTCCTGCCGGGTATGTGATGACGGCACGCCGCCGCTGTGGCAGATCAGGGCCAGGCGCGTGGTCCATGACCAGGAGGAAAGGCAGCTTTACTTCGAGAATGCACAGCTACGCGTGCTGGATGTGCCGGTGCTGTGGTTTCCGCGTCTACGCCTGCCGGACCCCACGCTGGACCGCGCCACAGGGTTCCTGATCCCCCAACTGCGCCAGACCTCGCTGCTGGGACTTGGGGTGAAGGTGCCTTATTTCGTGACCTTGGGCGATCATCGTGACCTGACGATCACGCCTTACCTGTCGCCCAAGACCCGGACGCTTGAGCTGCGCTATCGCCAGGCATTCCGGCGCGGGGATATCGAATTGAACGGCGCGGTCTCTGACGACACGATCGGACCCTCCAGGCGGCGTGGCTACCTTTTTGGTCAGGGCCGGTTTTATTTGCCCCGCGACTACCAGTTGACCTTCGACTTCGAGATGACCAGCGACGAGGCTTATCTGCTGGATTACGATTATTCCGAGAAGGATCGTCTGGACAGTGCCATCGCCATATCGCGGGTCAGGCGTGACGAGTATTCCAACATCAGCCTGACCAGCTACGAGACGCTGCGCGCCTCGGAAAGCAACAGCACCCTGCCCACGATCATCGGGGATCTGACCTATGAGCGGCGGTTCTTTCCCGCGCGCCTTGGCGGCGAGCTGCGGATGGGGCTTGAGGCGAATTCGCGCTACCGTTCCTCGGACGATCCCACGGACGGGATCGGGCGTGACATCACCCGGGTCACTGCCGACATGTTCTGGCTGCGCAACTGGTCGTTGGGTTACGGGGTGCAGGCCGCCTTTCGCGGAGGCGTTTCGGTGGACGGCTTCCGCACCTTGCAGGATGACACGTTCGACGGCGATCTGACCGAAGTCGTGCCGCAGACCTCGGTCACGCTGCGCTGGCCGCTAATGCGGCAGGGGTCGAACGGGGTGCGCCATCTGCTGGAACCGGTGGCGATGGTCGGCTGGACCGGCGGCAGCCGGCGCGACCTGCCCAATGACGAAAGCACGCGCGTTGAGTTCGACGAGGGCAACCTGCTGAGCCTGTCGCGCTTTCCGGCGCCTGACCGGCGCGAGCGCGGTCTGATGGCCGCCTACGGGATGCAATGGCTGCGCCTTGCGCCGAATGGGCTGCAGACCTCGCTGAGCCTTGGCCAGGTCTGGCGCGACACCGTGGACAGCGATTTCAGCAGCAGTTCGGGGCTGTCCAGCCAGACATCCGATCTTCTGGTCGCAGGCCAGATCAAGACCGCGAACGGCCTGTCGCTGGGCGCGCGCACCCTGTTCGACGACGCGGTGACGCTGTCCAAGGCCGAGGCACGGCTGGCACTTTACCGGCCCGATTACAACCTTTCCGCATCATATGTGTGGCTGGGGGCCGACCCGGACGAGGACCGCGCCGAGACCCAGTCGGAATGGTCCCTTGAGGGTGGCTACAGGTTGTCGCGTCACTGGACGGGCTCGGCAAACCTGCGCTATGACGTGGTGGCCGACAAGACCGCCGAGGCCGGGGTTGGGCTGCGCTACCGAAACGAATGCGTGGATGTGAACCTTTCCCTCTCGCGCCGCTTCACCTCATCGGCTATCGTCGAGCCATCGACGGATATCGGCTTGACCGTCGCCATCCGGGGATTTGGCGTCGGCACCACCGATGACAGCTATACACGGACTTGCAGGAACGCGCCTTGATGACAAAGACCAAACGCCCCCTTTCCCTTGCTGCCGCCCGCATCGCGATTGCCGCATTCCTGACCCTGTCGGGGTGGATCGGTCTGGCACCGGCTGGCCAGGCGCAGGGATTGTTCGCCCCCGTGGTCACGGTCAACGATACCGTGGTGACCCGCTATGAGGTCGAACAGCGCATCGCCCTGCTGCGCGTGTTCCGTTCGCCGGGCGATCTGGAAAAGCTGGCGCGCGAACAGCTGATCGAGGATCGGCTGAAGGTGGCAGAGGCCAAGGCCAACGGCATCGAGATCACCGAACAGGGAATCCTGGATGGCATGACCGAATTCGCCGCGCGCGCTGAACTGAGCCGCGAAGAGTTCATCCGCGCCATTGCCGGCGCGGGTGTCGCCGAAGAGAGTTTCCGCGATTTCATCGTGTCGGCGCTGAGCTGGCGCGAGTTGGTGCGCGCGCGTTTCCTGTCGCGGGTCCGCATCAGCGAGGCGGATATCGACAAGGCACTGGGGGCGATTACCGGTGGCAGCACCGTGCGTGTCCTGCTGTCCGAGATCATCCTGCCTGCGCCGCCCGAGCAGGCAGCAGAGGCACAGGCCTTGGCTGAAGAGCTGAGCCAGATCACCTCGATCCAGGCTTTCTCGGCCGAGGCGTCGCGGGTTTCGGCGGCGCAAAGCCGCGCCAACGGCGGGCGGCTTGAGTGGATGGCGCTGACCAACTTGCCCGAACCCCTGCGCCCCGTCATCCTGGGCCTGGCCGTCGGCGAGGTAACGCAACCGATCCCGCTGCAAGGGGCCGTTGCCCTGTTCCAGCTGCGCGGGATTCAGGAAACCGGCGTGACCACGCCCGAGTTCGCGGCCATCGATTATGCGGCATACTATCTGCCCGGCGGGCGCACCGAGGCGAACCTGGCCGAGGTTGCCCGGATCAGGGCCATCGTGGATACCTGCAACGATCTTTACGGATTGGCCAAGGGCAAGCCCGAAGAGGTGCTGGAGCGTCTGGCCAGCACACCTGCCGATTTGCCGCGCGACGTGGCGCTGGAACTGGCCAAGCTGGACCGGGGCGAGATTTCGGCCAACCTGACGCGGCCTGCCGCCGATGGCAGCGAGGCGCTGATGGTGCTGATGCTGTGCGGCCGCACCGCAGCAGGGGCCGAGGATGCCTCGCGCGAGCAGGTGACGAACCAGCTGCGCGGCCAGCGGCTTGAGGCCTATGCCCGCGGTTACCTGGCGCAGCTTGTATCCGACGCGCGCATCACCACCCAATGACCGCCCCGATCGCGCTGAGCTGCGGCGAGCCCGCAGGTATCGGCCCCGAGATCGCGGCCGGGGCCTGGCAGGCCCTGAAGGGAAGCTTGCCGTTTTTCTGGATCGGTGATCCACGGCATCTGCCTGCGGGCACGCCGCTGCAGATCATCGAGACACCTGCACAGGCGCTGACTGTGAGCGCCACCGCCCTGCCCGTGCTGGCCCTGCCCTTTGCGGCACCCGCCACGCCCGGCCAACCCGATCCGGCCAATGCGCAAGGGGTGATCGACGCCATCGCCCGCGGGGTCGAACTGGTGCAATCGGGCGCAGCTGCGGCGATCTGCACCGCTCCCATTCACAAGAAGGCCCTGAAGGACGGGGCCGGATTTGCCTATCCGGGGCATACCGAATACCTTGCAGCCCTTGCAGGCATCGAGCGGGTGGTGATGATGCTGGCCTGCGATGCGTTGCGGGTGGTTCCGACGACGATTCACATTCCGCTGGCCGAGGTGCCGCAAGCGCTGACGGCGGCGCTTCTGACCGATACGATCCTGATCACCCATGCCGCCCTGAGGCGCGATTTCGGCCTGGCGGCGCCCCGTCTTGCGGTGGCTGGGCTGAACCCTCATGCTGGTGAGGGCGGCGCGATGGGGCATGAAGAGATCGAGATGATCATCCCGGTGCTGGAGGCGCTGCGTGCCGAGGGCATCGACATCGCGGGGCCGATGTCGGCCGATACGATGTTTCATGCGGGCGCGCGGGCGCGGTATGACGCAGCGATCTGCATGTATCATGACCAGGCGCTGATCCCGATCAAGACGCTGGATTTCGCGGGTGGCGTGAATGTCACGCTGGGTCTGCCCTTCATCCGCACCTCGCCCGATCATGGCACGGCCTTCGATATTGCGGGCCGAGGCATCGCCGATCCGTCATCCTTGATCGCGGCGCTGAAGATGGCGGATGTGATGGCGCGGGCGCGGGCCGCGCAATGACTATGTCCGGAACGGTGAAGACATGAGCGGGATCGATACCCTTCCCCCCTTGCGCCAGGTCATCGAGGCGCATGGCATCGCGGCGAAGAAGGCGCTGGGGCAGAATTTCCTGCTGGACCTGAACCTGACCGCCAAGATCGCGCGTCAGGCGGGTGATCTGAGCGCCTGCGACGTGCTTGAAGTGGGGCCGGGTCCGGGCGGGTTGACGCGCGGGCTGTTGGCCGAAGGGGCGCGGCGGGTGCTGGCCATCGAGAAAGACCCCCGCTGCATCCCCGCACTGGAGGAGATTGCCGCCGCCTATCCGGGCCGGTTGCGGGTGATCCTGGGCGATGCGCTGGAGGTCGATCCGCTGGCGCATCTGACGCCACCGATCCGGGTTGCGGCCAACTTGCCTTACAACGTGGGCACCGAATTGCTGATCCGCTGGCTGACACCGCCCGCATGGCCGCCCTTCTGGGACAGCCTTACCCTGATGTTCCAGCGTGAGGTGGCCGAACGGATCGTGGCGCAGCCCGGCGGCAAGGCCTATGGTCGCCTTGCCCTGCTGGCGCAGTGGCGCTGCGAGGCGCGGATCGTGATGCACCTGCCGCCCGAGGCGTTCAGCCCGCCGCCCAAGGTGTCCAGCGCCGTGGTGCACCTGACCGCCCTGCCCGCGCCGCGTTTTCCGGCGGATCCGAAAGTGCTGGAGCAGGTAATCGCCATGGCCTTCAACCAGCGGCGCAAGATGATGCGCGCCGCCTGCAAGGGTCTGGTGCCCGATCTTGAGGATCATCTGGTCGCGGCCGGTATCAAACCCACGGACCGGGCCGAAACCGTCGGGCTGGAACAGTTCTGCGCGCTGGCCCGGTCGGTCAAGGCCGCGCGCTGAACGAAAGGCGCGCCGCTGATCAGAGCGACGCGCCTTTTTCATGTCTGCGATGCAGCGGCCTTATTCGGCGGCTTCGGATGTTCCCGGTGTCTCGCCGCCCTCTGCGCGGGGTTCGCGCGGCTTGCGGGGCGCGCGGCTGCGCGGTTTGGGCTTGGGCTGATCGTCGCCTTCGGACTTGGGACGGCCTTCGCCACGGGCACGGCCTGCGGGTTTGGCGGCGGGTTGCTCGGACTTGCTTTCGGGGGTATCGACAAGGCCGCTGTCACCGCCGAGGTCAAGCACATCCTGCGATGCTGCTTCGTCCCGGTCGGATTGGTCCTGCCGACGGTTATCGCGACGCTGTTCGACGGGCTGTTCGGCGGCATCCTGATCCTGGCGCGGCTGACGGTCGCGGGTCTGGTCGCGCTGTTCGCGCCCCGGGTCCCGGCCCTGATCCCGCGATTGGTCGCGCTGGCCCTGCTGCGCCTGCTGTTGATCACGCTCGGACTGACGGTCGCGATTCTCGCGTTCCTGCTGTTCGCGGCGCTGATCGATCTCGCGCTGCGCCTCGGCAAGGAGCCGGAGGTAATGCTCGGCATGTTGCTGGAAATTCTCCATCGCCACGCGGTCATTGCCAAGCTGGGCATCGCGCGCCAACTGGTTGTACTTGTCAATGATCTGTTGCGGCGTGCCGCGGACCTTGCCCTCGGGACCCGAGCTGTCGAAAACCCGGTTGATGATGTTCCCGACACTGCGGTTGGGGGCATTATTGCGGCCCGACTTGCGCGACCTGGATTTGGATGATCTCATATGTAGCTGTCAGCCTTCGTCTTTTGGCTTCGTGCGACCCGCTTCACGCCTCATGCGTTCTGTCTTGAAAAACCGGATCCACGCTATTTTTGGCTTGGCGTCGAGAGGGACAGCATGGGTGGCGTCCTGCGTCTCGACTGGCTCTGAGTAAACATGACCACGCGCCCATGACAAGAGGAAAGCGGCGGTGTTCGGCGAATTATCGCTATTTTCACGTCAATTCAGTCGGATCAACGGGGATCAGGGCGCTCAGGACACGGTCGCGGCCTTCCATATCGCGGATCAGCCGCAGATCGCGCCAGCCGGCACTGGCAAAGATCGCCTTGACGGCAGCGCCCTGTTTCCAGCCGATTTCGACCATCACCCGCCCTTCGGGCGTCAGATATTCGGACGCTTGCGCCGCGATGATGCAGTACGGCGCCAGCCCGTCGCCACCGGGGCTGAGGGCCATGGAGGGATCGTGCAGCAGCACCTCGGGGGCAAGGCCCGGCATCTCGTCCGCCGCGATATAGGGCGGGTTGCTGAGGATCAGGTCAAAGCGGCCCGTGATGCCGGTGAACCAGTCGGACAGCAGCAATTCCAACCGGTCGGCAACATCGAGGGCGCTGGCGTTCCGCGCGGCCACTGCCAAGGCCGCGGGGCTGATGTCTGTCGCGACGGCCCGCGCCTGCGGCCATTCGGCCAGCAGGGTCAGGGCAATTGCGCCGCTGCCCGTTCCCAGATCCAGCAGCCGCGTGGGTGCCGCACCTTCAAGTGCTGTGGCAATCAACGTTTCCGTATCGGCGCGCGGGTCAAGCACATCGGGCGTGACAGCAAAGCTGCGGCCCCAGAACAGGCGCTGCCCGGTGATACGTGCGACAGGTTCACGGGCGATGCGGCGCGCCAGCAGCCTGTCCAGACTTTCCTGAGCCTCGGTTGGCATGGGGTCGGGTCCGATCAGGATCAGGCGGTCCCGCGACAGCCCCAGCGCATGGGCAAGCAGATGGCGCGCATCTGCAGCGGCATCGGGAATACCGGCTTCGGCCAGAGCCTGCACTGCGGCGCGCAGGGATTGATCGACCGTCCGGCTCATCCCTCCATCTCGGCCAGAAGCCCCGCCTGGTGTTCGGCAATCAGCGCATCGATCACCTCGTCCAGATCGCCCTGCATGATCTGGTCCAGCCGGTAGAGTGTAAGGTTGATCCGGTGGTCGGTCATCCGGCCCTGCGGGAAATTGTAGGTGCGGATACGTTCGCTGCGATCGCCGCTGCCGACCTGGCTTTTGCGGTCAGCGGCGCGGGCATTGGCCAGCTTCTGCCGCTCCATGTCGAAAAGGCGCGCACGCAGCACGCCCATCGCGATCTCGCGGTTGCGGTGCTGGGATTTTTCCGAGCTGGTGACCACGATGCCGCTGGGAATATGGGTGATGCGCACGGCGGAATCGGTGGTGTTCACGTGCTGTCCCCCAGCACCGGAGGATCGCATCGTGTCGATGCGGATATCGTTGGGGTCGATGGTCACATCGACCTCTTCGGCTTCGGGCAGGACGGCGACGGTGGCGGCCGACGTATGGATGCGCCCGCCGCTTTCCGTCGTGGGAACGCGCTGGACCCGGTGCACACCGCTTTCGAACTTGAGCCGGGCAAAAACCCCCTCGCCCGCGATCCGGGCCACGACCTCGCGGATGCCGCCCAGTTCCGTTTCCTGCAACTCGATGATCTGGAAGGACCAGCCGCGCGCCTCGGCATAGCGTTGGTACATGCGCAAGAGATCGGCGGCGAACAGCGCTGCCTCGTCGCCGCCGGTGCCGGGGCGGATCTCGATCATCGCGGGGCGGGCGTCAGCGGCGTCACGCGGCAAAAGCGCCAGTTGCAGGGCGCGTTCGACTTCGGGCAGGCGCGCGCGCAGTTGCGGCAACTCCTCTTCGGCGAGACTGCGCATGTCGGGATCGGACAGCATCGCCTCGGCCTCGGCCAGATCGTCGCGCAGGCGCC
This sequence comes from Rhodobacterales bacterium, assembly GCA_033839205.1. Lineage (GTDB taxonomy): Bacteria > Pseudomonadota > Alphaproteobacteria > Rhodobacterales > Rhodobacteraceae > Seohaeicola. The sequence continues at coordinate 37,837 of JAJLKH010000099.1, forward strand.
GCCAGGCCGCGATCTGGGCGACCACCGGGCGCAATTCGGCATATTCGCGCCCGAGGGCCGCGATATCGCCGCCACCCTGCGCCATCTTCGCCTCGAGAAACTGGAAGCGCTGGGTGATCTGGTCGAGTTTATCCGCTGAAATCATCCCGCTTCTCTTGCCGAAAGCCGTCTGGCGGTCAAGAGCGCCCCGCCGCAAACGCGGCCAGCCATGCGTCGACCCGCGCGCGGTTCACGCCAAGATCGGACGAGCCGAAACGCAGCCGGCCATGGATGACGATCATGCCGGGCCGCGCCTCGACCGTGGTGTAATCGGGAAAACCCCAAAGGCGCGAGCGGGTGATATAGGTGATCATCCCCTCTTCGGGTGTGCCCGCCAGAACGGTCGTACGGGGGGTGTCGCGGATGATCCGGTCCAGTCGCGAGATATCGCCTGGCCCTGCCGGAATGCTCCGGATCACCGCGCCCGCGAAATCGCGGTTTCCCGCATCGCCCACCGAGACATGCCAGCGCGCGGGATCAGACGGCGCCAGCCGCACCCAGAGGCCGAAGCCCAGCACGGCCAGCAGAACCAGAGACAGCAGTTTCATCACATCAGCCTTTCCCTACCCCAGGATCATCGGATCAACGCCGGGTCCAGCCCCAGAGCGCGATGAGTTCCATCGCGACATGGGCGCCGGCCACCGCCGTCGCCCCAGTTGTATCATAGGGGGGCGAGACTTCGACCACATCGCCGCCGACAAGGTTGATGCCCGCCAGATCGCGCAGGATCGCGGCGGCCTGCCAGCTGTGCAAGCCCCCCCAGACAGGCGTGCCGGTGCCCGGCGCAAAGGC
>JAJLKH010000100.1:0-14951 GCA_033839205.1 Rhodobacterales bacterium
GAAGAGCAGCAACAGCGCGATCACGAGGCAGTAGATCGCCGTTGTCTCGATCATGGCAAGGCCGACGAAGAGCGTGCGCGAGATCGTGTTGGCCGCTTCGGGTTGGCGCGCGATGGCGTCCATGGCGGCGGCGACGGCGCGACCTTCGGCGAGGGCTGGCCCGATCGCGCCGAAGGCGACGGTGAAGGCCGCGCAGACGATGCTGACAAGGCTGAGATAGTCCATCAGGTTTCCTTTCCGGTTGGGAGGGGAGGCGTCGCTGCATCGGTGCCGAGGGGCTTGCCCGGTGCGACGGCGGCGGCAATGAAGACCATGGCGAGGACCGCGAAGATATAGGCCTGCACCAGCCCGGTCAGCAGGTCGAGCGCCATCAGGGGGATCGGCACCAGAAGCCCGGCGAGCGAGGCGACGATGCCGATGACGAAGACGCCGCTCATCACGTTGCCGAAGAGGCGGACGAACATGGAAAAGACGCGGGTCACGCTGGAGAGCATGTTGAGCGGGATCATCAGCGGGTTGGGTGATGCGAAGGATTTGAGGTAGCCGCCGAGGCCGCTGGCGCGCACGCCGAACCAGATCACCGAAAGAAAGACGAGGATCGCCAGCGCGGCATCGGTTTCCAGCTGTGCCGTGGGCGGGGCGACCCCCGGCACGAGGGATGACCAGTTGGCCACGAGGATGAACAGGAAGAGCGTGCCGATGAAGGACCGGTAGGGCGCGGGCCGGGCCCCGGTGGTTTCGGCGATCTGCGTGTCGAGCGTGTCGACCAGCAGTTCAAGCGCCGCCTGTCGCTTGCCGGGCAGCGCGTCGAGCCTGCGGGTCAGTAGCGCCGCGCCCAGCACCAGCAGGGCCATGATGACCCATGTCGTGACGACGGATTGGGCGATGGGAACCGGGCCAAGCTGGAACAGGACGGTGGTGTCGAGCGGTGATTTCATGGCTGCTCCGCCTTGTTCTGGCGCAGCATCGCGGCTTTCACCGTCAGCACGCCCGCCAATGTGGCCAGAAGGGCAAGACCGCCGAGTTGCACCGCCATGTAGAAGCCGATCCCGATCATGATCAGCCGGCCAAGGGACAGGGCCAGCGCCAGCACCGGGCTGCCGCCGTTGACGATCAAGGCGGCTGTCCGGCGCATGGCGCGGAAATAGGCAAGGCCCAGAAGCAACCCGCCGGCGAAGCACAGGGGCAGGATCAGGACAGGGGGGAATGTGTCGGCCATGGTCATCGCGCGTTCATCCATTTCCAGGCGGTCCAGCCGCCAAGGCAGAGACCCAGAAGCAAGAGCGGTGCGGTCCAGAAGATCCCGCCGGACAGGCGCGCATCCAGCCAGCGCCCCAGGAAAAGACCGGCAAGCGTGGGTATCACGAGGATCCAGCCGAGAATCCCGATCTGCGCCAGCCTTCGGCCCACGGACATGTCGCCCTCGCGCAGCCAGCGCGCCCGCCGGTCGCGCCGCTTCTGCGTCTCGCGCACAAGGGGGTCATCCTCGGGCTTTGGCGGGGGGGCTTGCGTCATTGGAACTCACCCGCATTCGCGCCGGGTCTGAGGCGGCTGATCATGCGGCGTATCGCATGCAACTGCATGCGGACGGTTTCGGCATGTTCCATCCGTTCCTGATCCTCGTCTGTCTGGAACCGGGCCAGCACCTGGCGGTCAAGGATGGCAAGATCGTCGCCTGTCACCGCCTCGCGCGTGGCGATGTTGATCATGGTGTCATGCTGGCCCTCGCGGCTGACTGTCATCACACCGCCACGCAGGGCGCAGAACCGTTCGGCATCGTCCTGTCGCCAACTGACGATCGACACCGCAAGGGCCGTCAGAAACGGGGCATGGCCGGACAGCACGCCGAAGCTGCCGGTTGCATCCTCGGCGCGCAGGCTGTCGATCTGCGCATCCACGATGACGGACAGGGGTGTCATGATCCGCAACCTCATGCCGCATGCCCCGTGCCGGTTGCAGTCTGCGCGGCGTTCTTTCGTCTGGCGTCCTCGATCGTGCCGACCATGTAGAGTGCGCTTTCCGCCCAGTCGTCAGCCACCCCGTCAAGGATGGCGCGGCAGCCTGCCAGCGTATCGGCCAGAGGGACACTAGCGCCCCTTGTGCCTGTGAAGGCTTCGGTGACCATGAAGGGCTGTGTCAGGAAACGCTGCAACCGGCGCGCGCGCTTGACCAGCAACCTGTCTGCCGTGCTCAACTCCTCGATCCCCAGAAGCGAGATGATGTCGGCCAGTTCGCGGAAGCGGGCCAGGGCCTGACGCACCGCTTCGGCCACCTCGTAATGGGTTTTTCCGACGACCAGCGGGTCCAGCAGGATCGAGGATGAGGCCAGCGGGTCGATGGCCGGATAGAACCCTTCGGCGGCCTGTGCGCGGCTGAGGACGATCACGCAATCCATATGGCTGGAAATCGTCGTGACGGCGGGATCGGTGAAATCGTCGGCGGGCACATAGACTGCCTGTATCGCGGTCACGGCCGACCCCGCGACCGAGGCGATGCGTTCCTGAAGCCGGGCCACTTCGGTGGCCAGTGTCGGCTGATAGCCCACGCGCGAGGGCATGCGGCCCAGAAGGCTTGAGACCTCGGCCCCGGCCTGAACGAAGCGAAAGACATTATCCATCAGCAGCAGGACATTCCTGTGCTGATGGTCACGGAAATATTCCGACACGGTCAGCGCCGTCATGGCGGTGCGCCAGCGCGCGCCGGGCGGTTCGTTCATCTGGCCGTAGACCAGAACGGTGCGTTCCAGCACGCCGGACCCCTGCATTTCGGTCAGAAGCTCGTGGCCTTCGCGCGATCTTTCCCCGATCCCGGCAAAGACCGATATCCCCTGGTATTTTTCGACCATGGCGCGGATCAGTTCCATCACCAGAACGGTCTTGCCCACACCGGCCCCGCCGAACATCGCGGCCTTGCCACCCTGCGCCATGGGGGTCAGCAGGTCGATGACCTTGATCCCCGTTTCAAAGACATCCGTGGTGCGTGTCTGGGATTGCAGGGGCGGGGGAGGGGCGTGGATCGACCGACGCGGCGTGTCGTCGGGCAGCGCGCCGGCATTGTCCTGCGGCGCGCCCACCACGTCGAGAACCCGACCCAGAACCGCCTTGCCGACCGGCACGGTGACGGGCGCGCCCGTGGCCGTGACCGCCACGCCACGAGCCAGACCCGAGGTGGATTGAAACGCCACGGCGCGCACCGTGGTCTGATCAAGATGGCTGTGCACTTCGAGGATCAGGGGCGCAGGTCTGTCCCATGCGACGATCAGGGCCGAATTGATCGCAGGCAGATCGCCCGCCGCAAAGACGACATCCACGACCGCACCGCGCACCGCGTGCACGACCCCTTGGGGTGTGGGTGACACCAGTGTCTGTTCCGGCGGATTCTTCATGTTTCGGACCTCCGAGCAGGGGGACTCGTACGTACCTTAGGACATGAAGCTAGGAGAGCGGGGGGCGGGGTGCCTTGATCTGTGTCAGTCCCGGGGACGGGTCAGACGGGGGGCGGTGCCCCGGGATCAGGCGAAGCGCCGGTTCGGCGCGAAGGCCGCGATCGGCAGATTGGGCATGCGCCCTTCGGCCAGGTCCGCGACGATCCGCCCGGTGATGCCGCCCAGCGTCAGGCCAAGGTGCTGATGCCCGAAGGCATGGATGATCCGGTCGGAATGCGGGGCATGGCCGATCACGGGCATGCTGTCGGGCATGGTGGGCCGAAAGCCCAGCCAGTGGCTGTCGGGCTTTGGCAGCGGGCCAAGCAACGCAGCACCCTGGCGCGCGATATAGTCCAGGCGACCACGGTTGACCGGGGCGCGCAGCCCTGCGATTTCGACGGTTCCGGCCAGCCGCAGCCCCTGCGCCATGGGCACCGCGTAAAAGCCCCCTTCGGCCCAGCCCACGGGCCGGGTGATGCGGTGCGCGTCATTGGCAAAGACCAGGTGATAGCCACGTTCGGTGCCAAGGGGCAGGTGTTCGGCGCCCGATCCCCTGATCGATCCCGCATGCGCGCCCGCGGCGATGACGACGCGCGCGGCGTTGATCCGGGTTTCGTCCAGCGCCACCTCGACCCCGGCGGGATGGGCGCGCGTTTCGCTGACCCGGTCCTGCCGCCACTGGCCGCCAAGCGCCAGAAAGCGGCGGTGCATCCGGTTGATCAGCTCTTGCGGGTCGCGGACCGAGCGCGCGGCGGTGTAGTGCACGGCCCCGTGGATCGGCAGGCGCAGACCCGGTTCCAGCGCGAGGGTGTCCCGCGGTCCGAGCATGTCGAAGGGGATGCCGAGCGTGCGGCGAAAGGCCAGCCCGGGCTTGTCATCCTCGGCGGCCGCCTTGGTGGACCAGACGGTCAGTTGCCCCCGGCTGACGATCAGATCCTCGGCCCCGGCTTCGGCGATCAGCGGGTTCAGGCCCGCATCGGCATGGCCCATCAGGTCGGCCAGTTGCCGCGCGATGTAATCGGCGCGGGCGGGGCGGCAGTTGGCCAGGAACGAGAGCATCCACAGCGGATGCCGCAGGGCATGCGTCAGGTCAACCGAGAGCGGGCTGTCGCCGCGTGACAGGAGCCGGGGCAGGGCGCGCAGCACGGCGGGGCTGTTTACCGGCATGACGGCATAGGTTGCGAGGGTGCAGGCATTGCCGAAGCTGGTTCCCGATCCCGGCGGGTTCGGATCGCAGAGCAGGACCTTGAGGCCTCGCTTCTGCGCCCAGAGCGCCGAGGCGGTTCCCACGATCCCCGCGCCGATCACGACAAGGTCGAAATCCTGCATGTCCTACCCCCTGATATGCGTCGAGGTGGCCATGGGGCATCGGGCTTGTCAATCGGCAGCGGTTCCTGCTGCCTGTCGCGTTCAGAATTGCGGTGCGCCGCGACTGGTTCTAGGGTTCGGCCATGTTCGCATTCGTCGCCGCCGTCTTTTTCCTGATCATCACGCCCGGCCCCGGTGTCCTGTCCACGGCGGGGGTCGGATCGGGGTTCGGCTTCAAGGCCGGCTCGCGATATGTGCTGGGCCTGTTCCTGGGCACGAACCTTGTGGCCATCGCCGTGGTCAGCGGGCTTGCGGCATTGGTCCTGGCCGATCCGCGCATCCGCACGATCCTGTTCGTGCTGTCGTTTTCGTACCTGGCCTATCTTGCGTTTCGCATCGCCTTTGCCGGAAACCGCGTGGCTTTCATCGAGCGGGCGCGCCCGCCCGGTGTGGGGGGTGGTCTGCTGCTGCAGATCGTCAATCCCAAGGCCTATGCGGTGAACACCGCCCTGTTCACCGGCTTTGCCTTTCTGCCGGACAGCTATGCGCTTGAGGTGGCGATCAAGTTCGTGATCATGAACGCGATCTGGATTCCCATCCATTTCCTGTGGCTGATGGCGGGTGTCACGCTGCACCGGCTGGACCTGTCCGAGCGCAGTCATTCCCTGATCAATATCGGCATGGCGCTGTCGATGCTGGCGGTGGTCGCCATCGCGGTGATCGCCCAGCTTCGCTAGTGGTGGTTGCGGCCGATCAAGCGATGTCTAGGGGTCGTTGGCGGCACCGCATTGCAGAAGATGTGCCATCATCCGGCTGGCAGCGCCTGTGCGCCGCGTGCTTCCCGGCGCGACGTAATAGGCCCAAGGGCTTTCGGGGCGCAGGGCGAAAGGTTCGACCAGCAAGCCCCGATCCAGGTAGAGCCTTGCCAGCGATGTGACCGCGATGGTGATGCCCAGACCCTGAACCGCCAGTTCAAGCGCGACATTGGAGCTGTTCGAGCGGAACTGCGCGCCTGTCGCCAGATCGACCTGGCCCAATGCGGGATCGTTGCCCGCCTGCGCCATGAGGGACCAGTATTCCTGCCGCCCCGACACCAGAATGCGCGGCAGCGCCGCAAGATCCGCCAGATGCCCGCAGCGATCGGCCAGCGCAGGCGCACAGACCAGTGACAGGGTTTCGGGCCAGAGCCGCCTTGCACCGGGCGGCACCTCGTCATGGCGGCAGACCGAGATGGTCAGATCGGCAATCGGATCTTCGCCGGTTTCCCAGACCGTGCCGTGAATCGTCACCTCGATCTCGGGATGGGAGGCATGGAAGCTGGCGACAACCTGCGGCAACCAGTTTTCAGCCAGGCTGACCGGGCAGGCCACCATGACCGTCCTGTCCCTGCCGCCCGAGGCGATGGCGTCGGTCGCCGCGTCGATCTGGGCCAGCGATTGCCGCAGTGTCGGCAGGAAGGCCGAGCCCACTTCGGTCAGTTGCAGGCTGCGCGCATGGCGCAGGAAGAGATCGCGCCCGACATATTGTTCGAGCGCCCGGACCTGACCGCTGATGGCCGCCTGCGTATAGCCCAGTTCCCGCGCCGCTTTCGTGAAGCTGAGGTGCCGGGCCGAGGCTTCGAAGGCGCGGATCAGGTTCAGGGGCGGTGGCGGTCTGGTCATCAAACCCTCGTTTCGGGCGCTTTGGCGGATGCGGGTATCCTTTGCCTGACATGGCGCCCATGACAACGTTTTATTTATGGCATGACCCCGAAACATCCATGTGCGCGCCCGTCTGCCCCCGTCTATCTTGGGTCTTGCCTGTTGTGCCTGTCGGCGCGTTCAGGGCATGGCTGGTCAAGGAAAGGACCCCCGATGACCGAAGAGCGGCGCAGCGGCGGGCGGCGTGGGAAAGCTGGACGGACAGGCGCCGGGCTGGTCCAGCTACCTTGGCGCCATGTCGAAAACCCCTATGACCCGCTTGAGATGGCCGACCCCGAGGCGATGGACCGGCTGCATGAAACCTCGATCCGTATCCTGTCCGAGCTGGGTATTCGCGTGGTCGGCGAGAAGGTTCTTGCGCTGTTCGAAGACGCGGGCGCGTTGGTCGACCGGGACACCGGGATGGTGCGGATCGACGAAAGCATTGTGACTGCGGCGCTGGCCACGGTGCCGCGCGCCTTTACCCTGACCCCGCGCAATCCCGCCCGGCGGCTGACATTCGGCGGGCGCGCGCTGAACTTCGGCCTGGTGGCGGGGCCGCCCAATGTGCATGACGCCGTGCGGGGGCGGCGGCCGGGCAACATGGCGGATTACCAGCATTTCATCCGCCTTGCGCAGCATTTCAACGCGATCCACATGATCGGCAACCAGGTGGCCGCGCCGCAGGAATTGCCATCGAACACCCGCCATCTTGATTGCTACATGGCGAACCTGACGCTGTCCGACCGGGCCTATCACTGCACCGCGATCGGGCGCGGTCGCGCGATGGACGGTATCCGCATGATGGCGATATCGCGGGGCATCACGCTGGACCGGATCGCCGCCGATCCCGGCGTGATCACGATCATCAGCGTCAACTCGCCCCGGCTGTTCGACCAGGAGATGGGAGAGGGGCTGATCGCCATGGCCGAACATGGCCAGCCGGTCACGATCACGCCTTTCACGCTGATGGGGGCGATGACCCCGGTGACGCTGGCTGCGGCGCTGGCCCAGCAGAACGCCGAGGCGCTGTTCGGCATCACGCTGACGCAACTGGTGCGCCCCGGTTCACCGGTGATGTACGGGGCCTTTACGTCCAACGTGGACATGCGGTCTGGCGCGCCGGCCTTTGGCACGCCGGAAAACACGCGGGCCAATGTGATCGCGGGGCAGTTGGCGCGGCGCTATGGGCTGCCGTATCGCAGTTCGAATTCCAACGCCTCGAACGCATGCGATTTGCAGGCCGCCTATGAAACCTCGATGGCGACATGGGGCGCGGTGATGGGGGGTGCGAACCTGATCTATCACGCGGCTGGCTGGCTGGAGGGCGGTCTGACGGCCAGTTTCGAAAAGCTGGTTCTGGATGTCGAGATCCTGCAGAACATGATGGAGATCCTGCGCCCCTTCGATGCGTCGGAGGCCGAGCTGGGTTTCGATGCGATCGCTGGTGTTCCGACGGGAGGGCATTTCTTTGGCAGCCCCCATACGATGGAGCGCTACGAGACGGCATTCTATCGCCCGCTGCTGTCGGACTGGACCAACCATGGCGCCTGGGAGGCGGCGGGATCGCATGACGCGCTGCATCGCGCGACAGGCATCTGGCAGCAGGCGCTGAAGGATTACGAGGAACCCGCCATCGACCCGGCCATCCGCGAAGAGCTGGAGGCCTATGTCGCCAACCGCAAGCAGGACATCGGACAGGACGAACCATGAGCACGACCCAAGCCAACACCACGGCAAAACCCTTGCCAAGTCATGCCCCTGCCGTCGTGATCGGTGGCGGGCTTGTCGGCTGTTCGATCCTGTATCACCTGGCGCAAAAGGGCTGGACCGATGCGGTTCTGCTGGAGCGGTCCGAACTGACATCCGGGTCGACCTGGCATGCGGCGGCCAATATCCACGGGCTGCATGACATCACCAACATCAGCCGCATCCAGCATTACACGATGCAGCTATACAAGACGCTGGAGGCCGAGACCGGGCAGGGTTGCGGCATCTTCCAGCCCGGATCGCTATACCTGGCGCAGACCGAGGCGCGCGAGCATCAGCTGCGCATCCAGGCGGCGCGCGCGCGGCGCTATGGCATGAATTTCCACGAGGTGTCGCGCGACGAGGCCGAGCGGCTGCATCCGCTGGTCGATTTCGACGGCATCCGCTGCATCATGTACGAGCCTGACGGAGGCAACGTCGACCCCTCGGGCGTGACCCATGCCTATGCCGCCGGTGCGCGGGCGCTGGGCGCGTCGATCCATCGTTTCACGCCTGTGACCGGGACCGAGGCGCAAGCGGATGGCACTTGGATCGTGCGGACCGAAAGGGGCGATATCCGCACGCCATGGGTGATCAACGCGGCGGGCCTGTGGGCGCGCGAGGTGGCGCGGATGGCGGGGCTGACCCTTCCGCTGGTGCCGACGGAGCATCAGTATTTCGTCACCGAAACCATCGCCGAAGTTGCCGCCTTGGGCCGCCGGCTGCCATCGGTCGCGGATCGCGACGGTGAATATTACCTGCGCCAGGAAGGGCTTGGCCTGCTGGTCGGCGCCTATGAGCGCGACATGCGGTTCTGGGCCGAGGACGGCACGCCGCAGGGGTTCGGTCACGAGCTTTTCGCCGACGATCTGGACCGGATCGAGCCGAACATGCTGCGCGCCATCGCGCGTGTTCCCGCCGTGGGGCAGGCCGGGATCAAGCGGGTCATCAATGGCCCGATGATCTGGTCGCCCGACAGTTCGGCGTTGTTTGGTCCCGTGCCCGAAATGCGGGGGTATTTCTGCTGCTGCGGGATCATTCCCGGTTTCTCGCAATCCGGTGGTCTGGGCAAGCTGGCCGCCGAATGGATCGTCGAGGGCGAGCCGGTGCTGGACATGTTCAACTGGGACATGGCGCGCTTTGGCCATTGGGCGGACAAGGCATTTACCCGCGCTCGGGTCGAGGACCAGTATGCGCATCGGTTCAAGATCCATTTCCCGACCGAAGAGCGCGCGGCGGGCCGCCCCGTGCGGTGCCGCCCGGCCTATGCCATGCAAAGGGACATGGGCGCGGTCTTTGGCCTGAACTTCGGCTGGGAGCATCCGCTGTGGTTCGCCGCGACGGGAGAGCCGCAGAGCGAAACCTACGGCTTTACGCGGCAGAACTGGTTCGGCCCCGTGGGCCGCGAGGCGCGTATGCTGCGCGAGCGGGCCGGGATCATCGACATTTCGAATTTCGCGAAATATCGCGTGGCCGGACCGGGGGCCGAGGATTGGCTGAATGCGCTGTTCGCCAACCGCATGCCTGCGCGCATCGGCCGGTCCTGCCTGACGCCGCTGATCGGTGTGCGCGGCGGCATCGCCGGGGATTTCACCGTCACGCGCCTGGGCGAGCAGGAGTTCTGGGTGATCGGATCGGGAATGGCCGAACGGTTCCACCAGCGATTCTTCAAGGCCATTCCCCTGCCGGATGGCACGACATTCGAAAGCCTGACCGACACGACCTGCGGCTTCAACGTGGCGGGGCCCAGGGCCCGCGACCTGCTGGGCCGTCTGACCAATGCGGATCTGACGAATGCCGCCTTTCCCTTCATGTCGTCGGCCCGCATTAACGTGGGGGGCGTGGCTTGCGTGGCGCTGCGCGTCAGCTTTACCGGCGATCTTGGGTGGGAACTGCACTGTGCCCAGGCTGATCAGGTCACGCTGTACACAGCACTTCTGGATGCCGGTCGCGAGCTTGGTGCAGGCCCGGTCGGCAGCCGTGCCCTTGGCAGTTTGCGGATCGAAAAAGGCTATGGGTCATGGGGGCGGGATTACAGCCCCGAATACTGGCCACAGGAATCAGGTTTGGATCGTCTGGTGAAGGCGGACAAGCCATTCCTGAACAAAGCCGCCTGGGACGCGATTGCCACCCTGCCGCCGCGCGATGTGATGACCATGCTGGAGATCGACACCGATGGCGCCGACGCATGGGGTGGCGAGCCGGTTTTCCTGGCGGACGGCACCCCGCTGGGACAGGTGTCATCGGGCGGCTATGGGTTTTCCGTCGGCAAGTCGCTGGCGATTGCCTACCTCAAGGCCGGCAGGGTCAAGCCGGGGGACAGGGTCATGGTGTCGATCCTGGGGCGGGACACGCCCGCGACCGTATTGGCAAAACCGCCTTTTGATCCCGAGGGGCTGCGCCTGCGCGCCTGAAAGATGCAAGACCGGGCGGTCATCCGGCGGCTGTCGCGGCTGCCGGTGATGCATTGTCTTCATAACGCCGCAACCACGCCCAAACATTGACATGATTTCTCTGTGAGATCAGGGCTCAGCCTTGTTTGCGTGTAACAATTTGGTTGTTCCACGTGTGAGTGAAATCGGTTCGTCACCCTGACTTCACTTCAAGAGGATAGAATGAACTTCCCCCGCAAGACACGTCCCGCCAACCGCTGCCGCGGCGAGGTGGGCATTGACCAACGCCGTGCCCCGTCATCAGTGAAAGCACCCGGAAAGATTGCCGCTTTCATCAAGGATCAAGACGGCAGCTATACGATTGAAAGCGTCATCTGGCTTCCGATCTATGTGTTCATCCTGGCGATCATGATGAATGTCTCGATGGTGTTCTTCAACGAATCGCAGATGCTGCGCGTGGTGCAGGACAGCAACCGTTCCTTTGCCGTGGGCCGTATCAACACGCTTGAAGCCGCCGAGCAATACGTGCGTGACCGCTTGGCCTATCTGGAGGTTACGCCGGTCGTCAATTCGCAGTTGGTGGATGGGATCATCTACACCGACCTCAGCGTTCCCGCGACGCAGTTGATGCCGTTTTCCATGCTGCACAAGTTCTTTGCAGGGACGAACATCGTTGTTTCGGCCCAGCAGATCGTGGAGTTCTGAGCCATGCGGTTGTTCGGCATCCCGGACCGGTGGCGCCGCTTCCTGAGGGAAGAGCAGGGCACCGGCACATTGATGGCCCTGTTCTTCGTCCTGATTTCCGGCGTCATCGGCGGCCTTGCGATCGACTTCAACAAGGCCATGGCGCGGCGCACGCATTTGCAGGTCACGGTCGATGCGGTGGCGCATGCCGCGCTTTACACCCGCGAGCTGAAGTCGAAGGAAGAGGCGATTGCCAAGGCGATCGAGATCGCGTCCTTCAATCTGCCGCAAAGTCAAAACGGCAATGCCCTTCTGCCGCAGGATATCGAATTCGGGGTCTGGGATGCCGATACCCGTGTCTTCACCCCGGACGAGACATCAAAATCGGCCGTTCGCGTCAGTGCCTACCGTATCCTTGAAAGGGAGAACCCGGTTCGCAACATCCTGCTGAGGATGGTGGGTTTCGACACATTCGACCTGGCGCGATCGGCGGTCTACGTGACCTATCAGCCGGCCTGTTTCCGCGAAGGTTTCGTGGCCGACGGCATGATCGATGTGCAAAGCAACAACTCTTTCCAGAACGGCTTTTGCATCCATTCCAATGACCACGTGAAGGTCAGTTCGAACAATTTCTTTGGTGAAAACACCATCGTGTCGATGCCGAATACCGACCATCTTCAGCTGCCGCGTTCGGGTTTCGAGACCAACCTTGGGCTTGAGGAGGCGCTGCGCGACAACGGCTATCAGATCCGCATGCTCAACCGCATGGAAGGGATCATCGCCAATCTGTCGGGCAATGCCGCAGCGACGCGCCCCGACTATATCACGGCAGCCGGAATCGAGGTTCTGAACGGCAAGTCGGTGACGGGAAGCGAGTTCCTGCCCGGCAAGGCCTATTACGTGAATTGCACCGGCAATGCGACCATGTTCCTGAAGGATGGTGGCGTGATCCGCAACACCACGATCGTGACCAACTGCCCGGTCAAGTTCGGACAGGGCACAACGCTTGAGGATACGGTTCTGGCGACGACCAATACCGGCGACAAGTCCATATCCGCGCCCTCGACGCTGCAACTGGGCAAGAACGATGCCTGCGCCACCGGTGGCGGCGCGCAGATCCTGACGCTTGGTGGCGTGGATGCCGCGGCCGATTTGCGGATGTACGGCGGCCAGATCATCGCCAAGGGCAACGTGGCTTTCGCGGCGAATGCGAACGGGATCGAGGGCGCGTCGATCATCGCGGGCGGCACGATCAGCGGCACGTCCAACATGACGATGGGGTTTTGTGACAACGGCATGGAAGACAGCTTTCGCGCCGAGTATTTCAGGCTGGTTCAATAAGGCAGTGACAATCGGGCAGGACGGGGCCCCGGTCAGCGATGGCCGGGGCTTGTCTGTTGCGGCTGCGGCTCTAGGGTTGGAGGTCCCATCCTGACCGATTTTCAGCAACGGACCTTCCATGATCGCAGCCGCCCTGGCCGTTCCCGGCGATATCAACACAGTGACCGGCGGCTATATCTATGACCGTCGGCTGCTTGAGGAATTGCGCGCCGCCGGGCGGGTGATGCAGCTTGTCACCTTGCCGGGCAGCTTTCCCTTTCCGTCGCCGCAAGAGATGGACGCGGCGATGCAGGCCTTGATGGCGCTGCCCGAAACCTGCCCAGTGATCATCGACGGTCTGGCCTTTGGCGCGCTGGACCCGGCGCGAGTGGGTCTGATCAGGGCGCCCATCGTGGCGCTTGTGCATCATCCGCTGGCGCTGGAGAGCGGGCTGCCGCAGGAGGCGCAGGATCGCCTGTGGCGGACCGAGCGCGACAACCTGCGCCATGCGGCGCAGATCCTTGTGCCCAGCCCGCATACGGCGGAGATCCTGAGGGAACGCTATGATGTTCCCGCCGCGCGCATTCACGTGGCGCTGCCCGGCATCGATCGGCCCGCGCCTGTTGCCTCCGTCGCGCCGGAAAGCCCGCCCCTGATCCTGTCGGTCGGCATCCTGCATCCGCGCAAGGGGCATGACGTGCTGATTGATGCGCTGGCAGGCGTTGCCGATCTGGACTGGCGCGCCGAGATTGTCGGCAACCCCTGGGAGAGGGGGCATTCCGACGCGTTGCAGGAACGTATCCGGCAAGCGGGCCTGTCAGAGCGGATCACCCTGGCCGGGCGCGTTTCGGATGAGGCCCTTGAGCGGCTTTACCGGCGGGCGTCGGTCTTTGCGCTGGCGACGCGCTATGAGGGATACGGGATCGTCTTCAACGAAGCGCTGGTGCATGGCTTGCCCATCGTGTCCTGCCGGACGGGCGCCGTTCCCGACACGGTTCCACCAGCGGCGGGTCTTCTGGTGGAGCGGGATGATCCCGCAGCCTTTGCCGGGGCCTTGCGTAGCCTGCTGACCGATCACGCGCTGCGCGAGGATATGGCCGGGGCCGCGCGGCAGGCCGGGGTGCGGCTGGCGTCATGGAGCGAAACCGCGCGCATTGCCGGTGTGGCGCTGGATGCAGCCTTGGCGGGCCGGGCATGAGCGACAGGTCGCTGCAGGACGATCTTGCGCTGGCGCAGCGCGCGGCACGGGCGGCGGGCGATATCCTGATGGATCACTGGTCGCGTCGGCAGAACCTGCGCGTGACGCAGAAGCGCGCGGGGGATTTCCTGTCACAGGCCGATCTGGAGGCCGAGGCGTGCCTGCGGGATGCTTTGCTGTCTGCCTGTCCCGGTGATGGCTGGCTGGGCGAGGAAACCGGCGCGGGCGGCACCGGTGCGCAACGCCGCCGCTGGATCGTGGACCCGTTGGACGGAACCACCAATTTCCTGCGCGGGATCCCGCATTGGGCCGTGTCCGTCGCGCTGGAGGTGGAAGGCGTTCTGAGTGTGGGGGTCGTGCATGATCCGGCCAAGGCCGAGACATTCTGTGCCTGCACAGGCGCGGGCGCATGGCTGAACGATGCGCCGATCAGGGTTGCGCAGACAGCAAGCCTGTCAGCGGCCCTTTTCGGCACGGGAATTCCCTTTGGCGGGATGGATCACATCGAGGATCATGCCGCCGATATTGCCCGGCTGATGCCCCATTGCGCCGGGGTGCGGCGTATGGGGGCTGCGGCGCTGGATCTGGCCTATGTGGCCACCGGTCGGCTGGACGGCTTCTGGGAGCGCCGCCTGCAACAATGGGATATCGCTGCTGGATTGGTCATCCTGCATGAATCCGGTGCGCGGACAGCCGCCCTTGATCCCCACGATCGGCCCGAACGGTCCGGCACTGTGCTGACGGCCAATCCTGTCGTGTTCGACGCATTCGCGGAATTGCTGCGCGGTCAGCCATCAAGCCGCGCGTAAAGATCACCTGATGGACCATCGGCAGCCAGACCCTTCAACCAGGTCCGCGTCGATTCCGCATCGCGCCAGTCATCCCACAGAAAACGACCCGATTCACCCCGGACCGGATTGAACCTGTAGGACCCAAGCTGTTGCAGCCGGTCGATCACGGACAGGGTCAGATCAGGCAGTCCGGGCAGATATTCGACCGAGACCATCTCGACCGGTTGGCTGAGGCCGGACAGCACTTCAAGCTCGAAGCCTTCCACGTCGATCTTGACATAGCGTGGCAGACCTTCCGCGGCGATCAATCGGTCCAGGGTTGTCACTTGCACCCGTTGAACCCGGTCCCACCGGACATGACCAAAACCGGGGGCAGACCCGGCCTCATCCGCAAAGCCCGCCTTC
>JAJLKH010000101.1:0-113517 GCA_033839205.1 Rhodobacterales bacterium
GTCGGACAGATCGGCCGGCACATCGCGCCAGCCGGTGAATACCTTTTGATGGGTCGGGCCATGGCGCAGCCAGAAAAATCGGGTCATGCGGCCCCCTCGGGCATCTGCCCCTTGAGCACCATGGGAAGGCCGGCGATCACCGCGATGGCCAGATCGGCCTGTGCGGCAAGGCGCTGGTTCAGCCGCCCCTGTGCATCGCGAAAGGCGCGGGCCAGTGCATTTTCCGGCACGATGCCCCAGCCGACCTCGTTCGAGACAATGACCACCGCGCCGGGCGCCTTGTGCAATGCGGCCAGCAGCCCCTGGGTTGCGGCCTCCAGATCGTGGCCGCCCAGCATCTGATTGGTCAGCCACAGCGTGGCGCAGTCGATCAGCACGGTGCCGCGGGCAGCCGAAAGGGCGGCAGGCAGATCCAGCGGTGCCTCATGCGTGATCCAGCCCGCGCCCCGGTCGGCACGGTGGCGGGCGATGCGCTCGCGCATCTCGTCGTCCCAGGCTTCGGCAGTGGCGATGTAGTGATGCGGCGCCGGGCCAAGGCGGGTCAGGCGTTCGGCCAGCACGGATTTGCCGGACCGGGCGCCGCCGGTGACGAAAGACAGCTTGGGCATGGGCATGGGCGGGTTCCTTCCTGCGCGCTGATATAGGGGCGCTGTAGCCGGGCGCCAAGCCGGTTGCGCGGCGCGCGGCGGCAGGGCAGGGTAGCAAGATGAAAGCTGTTCTTGCCCTGCTGCTGACCACCATGCCCGCCCTTGCCGGCCCGATCACCCCCGAGGCCTTGCCCGGGGCCATGCAAGGCGCCGATGTGGTGGTGCTGGGCGAGGTTCACGACAACCCGCTGCACCATGCCCATCAGGCGCAGGCGGTGGCCGCGCTGCGCCCGCGCGCTCTGGTGTTCGAGATGCTGACCCCCGACCAGGCGGCCCGTATCACCCCCGTGCTGCGCGCCGACATGGCGGCGCTGGAGGCGGTGCTGGGCTGGAACGCCTCGGGCTGGCCGGATTTTTCGATGTATTACCCGATCTTCGCAGCGGCGCCCGACGCCGCGGTGATCGGTGCAGCCCTGCCGCGGGCCGATGTGCGGCGCGCGGTGTCCGAGGGGGCGGCGGCGGTTTTTGGCGCCGGGGCTGCGCGCTATGGGCTGGACCTGCCGCTATCGCCCGAGGATCAGTCCGGGCGCGAGGCGATGCAGGATGCCGCCCATTGCGGGAAACTGCCGAAAACGCTGCTGCCCGGCATGGTCGAGGCACAGCGCCTGCGCGATGCCGCGCTGGCGCGTGCGACGGTCCAGGCGATGGACCAGACCGGCGGGCCGGTTGCGGTGATCACCGGAACGGGCCATGCGCGCAAGGATCAGGGGATGCCGGCCGCCTTGGCATTGGTGGCGCCGGACCTGCGCGTCCTGTCGATCGGCCAGAGCGAAAGCGACCCTGGCCCTGATGCGCCCTATGATCTGTGGATCGTCACCCCGCCGCAGCCGCGCGGCGATCCGTGCGACGGGATCGGCTAGGGCCTGCGATGGCGTGTCGATGATCCGTCGGCCGGGGCCGGCATCGGGCACCGCGACATGCGATGCCGGGCCTGGCGCCCCGCCAGGGGGTGCTGATCGGGGGCGGTGCCTTAGCCCCCGGTTGCCTCCAGCCAGGTGGCGACGGCGGTTTCGAACTCGCGCGGTTTGTCGGCATGCAGCCAGTGACCGGCGCCGGCCAGCCGGGCAAAGCGGGCCTTGGGGAACAGCTGCTGGATGCGGGGGCGGTGTTCGGGGCGGACGTAATCGGACTCGGCCCCTGTCAGGAACAGGGTCGGCCCGTCATAGGCACCCTCGATCTGCGGAAAGCCGATGATGCCGGGCATTTCGGCATCCAGCACGTCAAGGTTCAGCTTCCAGCGCGGCGGCTGGGATTTCAGGTCCAGCGATTGCAGGAAGAAGGCCCGCAGCCCCGGATCCTCGACCGTCAGCGCAAGGCGCCGGTCCGCCTCGGCGCGGGTCGAAAGATCGGTCAGGTCCATCGCCTTCATGGCGGCGATGCGGTGCGACTGGGTATGCGCATAGGCCACCGGCGCGATGTCCGCGACGATCAGGCGGCGCACCAGGTCCGGCCGCGTCAGCGCCAGCACCATTGCGGCCTTGCCGCCCATCGAATGGCCCAGCACATCGGCCTGCCCGCCATTGGCCTCGATCACCTCGGCCAGATCGCCGGCCATGTCCTGATAGCTGTGCGTCGGATGGCGCGGGCTGTCGCCGTGGTTGCGCATGTCCACCGCGATCACCGGCCGCTTTTGCGCCAGCCGGCGCGCGATCACGCCCCAGTTGCGGCCCGTGCCGAAAAGGCCATGCACGATCAGCAGCGGGATCCCGGTCTGATCCTCGCCATGGCGGATGATGTTCAGCATGGTGCCTCCTTAGCCGAAGATGGCCTTGCGCAGCAGGTTCAGCGCGGTGATGGCCAGCAAGATGAGCGTCCAGCGCCGAAAGGCAACCGGGTCCATTCGGTCCTGCAGGCTGAATCCCAGCGCCATGCCGATCCCGGCCGGAATGATCAACGCCGCGGAAAACGGCAGCGTCTGGGCATTCAGCACGCCCGAATTCAGATGCGCGCCGAACAGCACGATCACCCCGATCAGGAAGATCACGCCCTGCGCGCGCACCGATTCGGCTTTGCTGGCACCGATGGACAGCAGATAGACCACGATCGGCGGCCCCCAGATGCCCGAGACGCCGCCGTAAAGCCCGCCGATGATGCCGGTCATGTATTCGGCGCGCGTGCGGTGTTCCAGCTTCAGCGCAAGGCTCCGCCCCGCCAGCTGCACCAGCGCAAAGGCCGCGATCGGCACCCCCAGAAGGCCCAGCAGCACCCGCTGCGGCAGCATCATGGCAAAGGGCGCGGTGATCAGGATGCCGATCACGGTCATGGCGATCATCCGCCGGTAGGTCCAGGCCGTCAGTGCCGCCGCGCGCCAGCCAAAGCGGAACGTCTGGTGGATGTTGGTGGTCAGGGTCGCCAGGATCAGCCCGGCCAGCGCGGTCGTCGGCGGCATGAACGATCCGAAGGCCGACATCATGATCAGCGGCATGGCAAAGCCGATGGCCCCCTTGACGAAGCCCGCCACCAGCGTCACGCCGCAGGCGGCCCAGAACGCCCAGGCGGGCAACCCGCCATAGATCACATCCATCGCGCATCTCCTTGGTTCGGGCGGGTGCATACACCTGCTGGCGCCGCGCTGCACGGGCAAAATCGGTGCGACATAATCCTGCGGAATGGTGGCTATACATGAATTATTGTTGCGCTGCGGATGCGAAGGGATTATGCCGCAGTCACACGGATCAAGGAGTAGTCCCATGCCCCACGATGGCCACGCCTCTACCCTGCTGACCGGCCTGACCGGCCTTGTGACCGAGGCGCTGCCGCCGGTCGAGGCGCTGCTGGCCACCGCGACAGAGCGGTTGCGCGGCATGGTCACCGTGAACGGCAAGGTCAGCGCCAAGGCGCTGGAGGCCGAGCAGCGCGCGGCGCATGGGCTGGCCTGGCTTGCGACCTATGTGGAATCGCTGCGCCAGATGTCTGCCTGGGCCGGCCGCCTGACCGAGGCAGGCGCCTTTGGCGAGATGGAAGCGCTGATCTTGCAGATCGGCGCCGCGGAATATCTGTGCCAGATCGCGGGCGGCATCCCGATGAACCAGGGCGAATTTGTGCGCCCCTCTGATCTGGGCCTGACGGCGGCCGATCTGGCCCGGCTGGCCAGCCCGGCCGTCACCGCCTTGATGGCGGGCAACACGGTTGCGGCGCGGGGCCGTCTGGTCGCGCTGATGCGCGAGAACCATGGCCGCGCCACCTTTGGCGCCACCGGGCTGGACGAAGAGCTGGAGATGATCCGCGACCAGTTCCGCCGCTATGCCGATGACAAGATCGCCCCGCGCGCCCACGAATGGCACCTGAAGGACGAGCTGATCCCGATGGAGGTCATCGACGAGCTGGCCGAAATGGGCGTCTTTGGCCTGACCATCCCGGAAAACCTGGGCGGCCTTGGCATGTCCAAGGCCAGCATGGTCGTGGTGACCGAGGAACTGTCGCGCGGCTATATCGGCGTCGGTTCGCTGGGCACCCGGTCCGAAATCGCGGCCGAGCTGATCCTGTGCGGCGGCACCGACGAGCAGAAGACGAAATGGCTGCCGGGTCTGGCCTCGGGCCAGATCCTCTCGACGGCCGTGTTCACGGAACCGAACACCGGATCCGACCTGGGATCGCTGCGCACGCGGGCGAAGAAGGTGGGCGATGACTGGGAGATTACGGGCAACAAGACCTGGATCACCCATGCGGCGCGCACCCATGTGATGACGGTTCTGGCGCGGTCGATCCCCGACACCAATGATTATCGCGGTCTGTCGATGTTCCTGGCGGAAAAGACGCCGGGCACGGATGAAACCCCGTTCGTCGATCCGGGCCTGTCGGGCGGCGAGATCGAGGTTCTGGGCTATCGCGGCATGAAGGAATACACCGTCAACTTCGACGGCTTCACCGTCAAGGGCGAGAACCTTCTGGGCGGTGTCGAAGGGCAGGGCTTCAAGCAGCTGATGCAGACCTTTGAATCGGCGCGCATCCAGACCGCCGCCCGCGCGGTCGGCGTCGCGCAGAACGCGCTGGAAGTCGGCATGAAATATGCCGAGGACCGCATCCAGTTCGGCAAGTCGCTGATCAACTTCCCGCGCGTGGCCGACAAGCTGGCCATGATGGCGGTGGAAATCATGATCGCCCGCCAGCTGACCTATTTCAGCGCCTGGCAAAAGGACCATGACAAGCGCTGCGATCTGGAAGCCGGCATGGCCAAGCTGCTGGGCGCACGCGTGGCCTGGGCGGCGGCCGACAATGCGCTGCAAATCCACGGCGGCAACGGCTTTGCGCTGGAATATCAGATCAGCCGCATTCTGTGCGATGCCCGGATTCTGAACATCTTTGAAGGCGCGGGAGAAATTCAGGCGCAGGTCATCGCGCGGCGCCTGCTGGACTGACGCGGCCGACACGCGGTGGTTGTCGCACACGGCCCGGTCATGGAAACATGGCCGGGCCGACTGTTGCGGGGCGTCCGATGCTCGATCCGATTCTGTTGACCGGGATTTCCGGTTTCATCGCCAAGCACATTGCCCTGCGCGCCCTTGACCGGGGCCTGACGGTGCGTGGAACCTTGCGCACTCCGTCGCGCGCGGATGAGGTGCGCGCAGCGCTGGCACCGCATCTGTCCGATCCGTCGGGGCTGGACCGGCTACGCTTTGTGACCGCGGATCTGGAACAGGATCAGGGCTGGTCCACGGCGGCTGACGGGGTGGGCGCGGTGATCCATACCGCCTCGCCCTTTCCGATTGCGCAGCCCAAAGACCCCGGCACGCTGATCCGCCCGGCGCTTGAGGGAACGGCGCGGGTGCTGACTGCGGCCCATGCGGCCGGGGTGCGGCGGGTGGTGCTGACCTCTTCGGTCGTGGCCATTCTGGACGATGCCCGCCACGGGCTGCAGACCGAGGACGACTGGTGCGACCCGGAGGGGCCGACCGCGACGCCCTATGCCCGGTCCAAGACACTGGCCGAGCGCAAGGCTTGGGCGTTGGCCGCCGATCTGGGGCTGGCAGTGACCACGATCAATCCGGCCCTGGTTCTGGGGCCGCCGCTGGACGGGCATTTCGGATCATCGCTCGCGCTGATCCAGCGGCTGCTGTCAGGGCGCGATCCGATGGTGCCGGCGATGGGTCTGCCGCTGATCGATGTGCGCGATGTTGCCGAGATGCACCTGCGCGCGCTGGAGCGACCGGAAACCTCGGGCCGGCGCTATATCGCCTCGGCCGGGTCGATGCGGATGATCGATATGGCGCGGGCGCTGCGCGGGGCCTGGCCCGACCGCCGCATCGCGCGGCACGAGGCGCCGAACTTGCTGATGCGGGCGATCGCGCTGGCCGATCCGCAGGTGCGCGCGATCCTGCCCAAGCTGGGGCGGGTCGAGACGGTATCCAACACCCGCGCGGTGCAGGACATGGACATGGCCTTCATCCCGCCGCGCCATGCCCTGCTGGATTCCGCCGAATGGCTGATTGCCCATGGCCGGGTCAGGGCCTGACCGGCTTGACGCCCCTGCCGGGCCTGTGGTCTGGATCACGCCCATGACCGAAACGCCCACCCCGAAAAAGCGCCGCAGCCGCAAGGCCGCCGAGCCACCGCCATCGCTTGTCAGGCGGGTGCGGCGGCACGCTGTGCGCTGGGCGCTGCGCGGGCTGGGGCTGGCGGTGGGGCTGGTGCTGGCCTGGGTGCTGCTGCTGTCGGTGGTGAACCCGCCGCGCAACCTTTACATGCGCTCCGAGGCGGCGCGGCTGGGTGACATCGCGCAGGACTGGGCCGATTGGGACGATATTGCGCCGGTGATGGCCCGGTCCATCGTTGCGGCCGAGGATGCGAATTTCTGTCTGCACTGGGGCTTTGACATGGCCGCGATCCGGCAGGCGCTGGATCAGGGCGGCACCCGGGGGGCCTCGACCATCAGCCAGCAGGTGGTGAAGAACGTGTTCCTGTGGCAGGGGCGCAGCTGGATGCGCAAGGCGCTGGAGGCGATGCTGACCCCGGTGGTGGAAACGCTGTGGTCCAAGCGGCGCATCCTTGAGGTCTACATGAACATCGCCGAATTCGATGAAGGCGTCTTTGGCGTGGCCGCAGCGGCGGATCGCTACTTCGGGGTCAGCCCGGACAGGCTGACGCCGGTGCAGGCGGCGCGGCTGGCCATGGTGCTGCCCGACCCCAAGGGGCGCAGCGCCGCCCGGCCCAGCGACTGGCAGCGCCGGCGCACCGCCGCGATCATGGACGGTGCGCAAACCATTGCCGCCGATGGCCGGGCGGCCTGTTTCGAAGGCGGCGCGGGTTGAATTCCGCGCCTTGCCGGTGCAAGGAAGACAGGCCCTTTCCCGAAACACGAGCGTCATGAACCGACTGTTCCACTTTCCGCTTTCCCCGTTCTGCCGCAAGGTCCGCCTGACGCTGGCCGAAAAGCGCATCGAGGTCGAACTGGTCGAGGAGCGCTATTGGGAGCAGGGGGCCGAATTCCTGCGCCGCAATCCGGCCGGCAAGGTGCCGGTGCTGCGGCTTGGCGACCGCGTCCTGAGCGAGAGCCAGGCCATCTGCGAATATCTGGACGAGACGGTCCCCGAGCCGCAGCTGATCCCGCGCGATGCGCTCAAGCGCTATGAGGTGCGGCGCCTGTGCGCCTGGTTCGACGACAAGTTCCACCACGAGGTGACCGCCAAGCTGCATTACGAGCGGCTGATGAAGAAGGTCACCAAGTCGGGCTATCCTGACGGCAAGGCGATCCGCGAGGGGGTGGCGCGGTTCAAGTATCATCTTGATTACATGGCCTGGCTGCTGGAACAGCGCCGCTGGCTGGCCGGCGATCAGATGACGCTGGCCGATTTTGCCGCCGCAGCGCATCTGAGCTGTCTGGACTATGGATCGGATGTCGACTGGGACCGGCAGGCTGTGGTCAAGGACTGGTATGCCAAGATCAAGTCACGGCCCAGTTTCCGATCGCTGCTGGCCGATCAGGTGCCGGGCAGCCCGCCGCCTGCGCATTATGCCGACCTCGATTTCTGAGGGGGGGAAGCGGGGGTTGCCACCCCCGCGCCCCCGCCCGAAGGGGGCCCTCGTGCCCCCTTCGGAAACCCCCGAGGGTATTTCGGAAAAGGCAAAGTTGAAGGCCCGGTTGCAGGCGCAGGCCGAGGCCGAGGGGTTTGCCGCGATGGGCGTGTGCCGGCCCGATGCGGTGCCCGAGGTCGCGGCGCGGCTGGCCGAGTTTGTCGCGGCCGGGCGTCATGGGCAGATGGGCTGGATGGCCGAGCGGATGCACTGGCGCGGCAATCCGGCCGCCCTGTGGGCCGAGGCGAAATCGGTCATCATGCTGGCCGAGCCCTATCAGCCGGCTGCTGCGCCGCTGGCCGTGCTGGACCAGCCCGAGCGCGGGGCGGTTGCGGCCTATGCGCAGGGCAAGGATTACCACGATCTGGTCAAGAAGCGGCTCAAGCGGCTGGGGCGTTGGCTGCTGGATCAGGCGGGAGGCGAGATCAAGGTCTTTGTCGATACCGCGCCGGTGATGGAAAAGCCGCTGGCGGCGGCGGCGGGGCTGGGCTGGCAGGGCAAGCACACCAACCTTTTGTCGCGCGATCTGGGGAACTGGTTCTTTCTGGGGGCGATCTTCACCACGCTGGAGCTGGCGCCGGACGCGCCGGCCCGTCCGAACTGCGGCAGTTGCACCGCCTGTCTGGAGGCTTGTCCCACGCGGGCCTTTCCGGCGCCGTTCCAGCTGGATGCGCGGCGCTGCGTGTCCTACCTGACCATCGAGCACAGGGGGCCGGTGGACGAGGACTTGCGCCCGCTGCTCGGCAACCGGATCTATGGCTGTGACGATTGTCTGGCCGTCTGCCCTTGGAACAAGTTCGCCGTCGAGGCGCGCGAGATCGGCTATGCCCACCGGGTTGGCGCGCCCCTGCTGGCCGATCTGGTCGGGCTGGATGATGCGGGGTTCCGGGCGATGTTTTCGGGCAGCCCGATCAAGCGGATCGGGCGGGACCGGATGGTGCGCAATGTGCTGTATGCCATTGGCAATTCGGGCCTTGTGGGCTTGCGAGACAAGGTGGCGGCGCTGGTCGATGACCCCGATCCGGCGGTGGCCGATGCGGCGCGTTGGGCGCTGGCGCGGCTAGGGGCGGGCGGGGACAAGCCGCTCGCGCAGGGCGGCGATGGTGTCGCGCAGGGCTGAGGCCTGATCCACCGTCAGGCCCGCACGATCCAGCAGGCAGGCCGGCACATGGGCCGCGCGGGACTGCATCGCACGCCCCTCGGGGGTCAGGGCGATCAGCACCTGACGTTCATCGGCCTTGTCGCGGCTGCGGGTGATCAGGCCCTGACCCTCCATCCGCTTGAGCAGGGGGGTCAGCGTGTTCGATTCCAGCCGCAGCGCGCGTCCCAGTGTGCCGACCGTCTGCCCGTCCTGCTGCCACAGCGCCGTCAGCACCAGATATTGCGGATAGGTCAGCCCCAAAGGGTCGAGCAATGGCTTGTAGGCCGCCTGCATCGCATGATTGGCAGAATACAGCGAAAAGCACAGCATGTCGGGCAGGGTGAGGGTCATTCGGAAAAGATAGATCGCGCGCGAGTGAATCGCAAGCGGTTGACTTGTGGCAAGGGTGGGACTAGATAGATCGCACACGATATAATCGCTATGGAGGTTATAATGTCGATTTCCGTAAAATATACCGCATCGGCCACCGCGACGGGCGGCGGGCGCGATGGCAACAGCGCGCTGGATGATGGCGGGCTGACCATCAAGATGACCCCGCCCAAGGAACTGGGCGGCAACGGGCAGGGCAACAACCCCGAACAGCTTTTCGCGCTGGGCTATGCCTCGTGCTATCTGAGCGCGATGCGCTTTGTCGCGGGGGCGGAAACGCTGGGCGCGGTGCCGCCCGATGCCAGCGTGCGGGCAAGCGTCGGGATCGGGCCGCGCAGCGATGGCGGCTTTGGTCTGACCGTGAAGCTTGAGGTGTCCATGCCCGGTGTCGATCGCGCGGTGGTCAAGAAAATCGCCGAACGCGGCCATGCCGTGTGCCCCTATTCCCATGCCACCAAGGGCAACATTGCCGTGGAAACCGTCGTCATCTAGGCAAATCCTTGCCCGGGCCACACAAGTGGGCTTGGGCGAGGCATCGAAATGCGCTAGCTTGGCGACCCGTTCCGAGGAGGAAGAGCCGATGCAACGTCCCACCGAAGGCCGTCATGTCGCCGACCGCCGCGCCCCTGCGGGCAAGGCCCGCACGGCCGCGTTCCTGCGTCTTGATCGCACCCCGCGCGAGACCTTTCATGTCTCGCGCGACAGTGCAGGCGCGAACCGGATCGTTCAATTCCTGCGTATTGCGCGGGGCCGACTGGCGTAACTGTCATCATTCCGCCGCGTTCCGCCGCCAGGATCGCGGCGGAACGGAGTGTGTATGATGCGGCGAGACAAGATCAAGGCAATGCGCCCGCCGGCCCCGGCAGGGCTGAAGGCATTCTGGGCCTATGCGCGGGCCGATGTGGCCCCGCTGGCCCCCTTGCGCGTGGTTCCGCCCGAGCGTCAGAGCGCGCGGGCGCTGGTGCAGTTCATGCGCCTTGCCCGGCAAGCGGCACGGGCCTGAAGGCCCGCGCCTGTCCTAGGCCCCGAAAGCCGGGTCATAGCTGACGATGCCCTCGGGCACTGGGCCATCAAAGGCAATCGCCTGGAAATAGGCCGCCGGCGGGCCAGGATAGCGCAGCCCGCCCGCGACAAAGCCGAAGCGGCCGTAATACCGCGGATCCCCCAGCACCACACAACCCGCCGCCCCCTGGGCGCGCAAGGCCGCAAGGCCCTGACGGATCAGCGCGCTGCCGATCCCGCCGCGCTGGTGCCCTTGCGCGACCGAGATCGGGCCAAGGTCGAACCAGCCCTGTGCCTTTGGGGTGAGGCTGACCGGGGAAAAGGCGACATGGCCAAGGATCGCGCCCCCTTCGTCGGCCACCAGCGACAGATGCAGCGCGCCGGCTGTGCGCAGGGTGTCGATGATGGCGGCCTCGGTCCCGCTGCTGTGCGGGGCGGTGGCAAAGGAGGCGGTGGTCAGGGCGCGGATTGCAGACGCGTCGCCGGGCCATTCGTTGCGAATGTCCATATCTGGTCCTTTCAGCGATTGTCGGCCTGGGCCCGCACCGAGCGGCGCCCCAGATTCGAGATACGGTAAGGTTGCGAGTTGCGCGACTCGATCAGCCGCTTGCGCCTGAGGCCCGCGAAGATGGCGGGCGTGCAATCGGTCAGGATCAGGCCGTCACGGGTGACGCACATCGTTTCGATGACACGGCCGTTGGGGCCGCGAGTATGGCGGATGCAGCCGCCCTGCGCCAGCGCGTGCAGCACGCGCTGTTCGATGCGAGAGATGTTCATTGAAGTTTGCCGGGATTGTCAGAACACTGAACGCATGGGCATCAGGCCCGGCACCTGCCGGGGGATGCGCCTTGCGGCGGTCTGCCCGTGATGGGCAGTCAGGGACTGCGGACAAGCTCCGACATCGACAATTCCTCGCCCATGGCTTGTGGAATGGCGCAAAGATGGGGGCAGGGGCGTGGCATGTCAACCAGCCCGGCATGTGACCGGCCGGCTCTGTGCCCCAGGGTGGCCGTGGCAACACGGGGCGGCTGGATGGACAAGGCGGCACTGGTGACCGCAGCTGCGCACGCGATCATCGCCGTGCCATCGCCCGGAACACGACCAGGCCCAAGGGGTTGCCTGAAGGCTGCCGGCTACAGGAGGGCCGCCCCGAAAAGGGCGGCCCCCGATGTCAGGCGCGCACCAGCGCCTCATAGGCGTTGGCGACGTCGCGCGTGAGCTGACCCACCTGGAAGTGATGCTCGCCGATCTGGCCCACGGGCGTCACTTCGGCAGCGGTGCCGGTCAGCCAGCACTGCTGGAAGGTCGGCAGTTCCTCGGGCAGGATGTGGCGCTCGTGCACCTTGATGCCCATGTCCTTCATCATGGCGATGACGGTCTGGCGGGTGATCCCGTTCAGGATGCAATCCGGCAGCGGCGTATGCACTTCGCCATCGCGGACGAAGAAGATGTTCGCCCCGGTCGCCTCGGCCACATAGCCGCGATAGTCGTAGAACAGCGCGTCCGAACAGCCCTTGGCCATGGCCGCATGTTTGGACATGGTGCAGATCATGTAAAGGCCGCTGGCCTTGGCCGCCGTCGGGATCGTCTCGGGCGAGGGGCGCTTCCACTTGGCGATGTCCAGCTTTGCGCCTTGCCACTTGGCGTCACCGTAATAGGCGCCCCATTCCCAGCAGGTCACAGCCATGCGCACCGGGTTCTGGTTCGCGGCAACGCCCATGTCCGGGCCCGACCCGCGCCAGGCCAGCACGCGCACATAGGCATCTTCAAAGCCATTGGCGTGCAGGGTGGCGTATTTCGCCTCTTCGATCTGGTCGACCGTATAGGGCAGGTCCATATCCAGCATCTTGGCCGAGTCGATCAGCCGCTGCGAATGTTCACGCCCCTTGAAGATCTTGCCGCTGTAGCAGCGTTCGCCCTCGAACACAGACGAGGCATAATGCAGGGCATGGGTCAGGATGTGGACCTTGGCATCGCGCCAGTCCACCAGTTGCCCGTCCATCCAGATTTTGCCGTCACGGTCGTCATAAGCCCCGGCCATTGGTTCCTCCTGCGCCTGGGTATTTCCGAAAGTTGCGCAGTTTCCACCTTCATCCGACAGGATATTGCGCGAAATCGAGACCGGATTACCGATTCGGACTTGGAAAGTCAACAAGGCTGACATAAAACGCCAAAAAGAAGCGAAAGGCGGATCGATGGACAAGGGTGGCGCGCCCGGCGGCGGCGAGACGTTGCTGTTCCTGACGGATGAACAGCTGCGCCAGGGGATCGAGGCGGTGTTCTTCGCCTATCGCGGGTTCACGGCCGATCCTGACCGGATTCTCGAAGCCAAGGGCTATGGCCGGGCGCATCACCGGGCGATCCACTTCATCAACCGGGCGCCGGGGACCACGGTGAACAACCTGCTGGCGATCCTTGGGGTGACCAAGCAAAGCCTCAACCGTGTCCTGCGCACCCTGATCGAGGACGGGCTGGTCGAAAGCCGAATTGGCCGGGTCGACAAGCGCGAGCGGCATCTGTTCCTGACGCCCAAGGGCGAGGATCTGGAACGCGCGCTGTCCGATGCGCAGCGGGCGCGGATGCGGGCGGCTTACCGTGCGGCGGGACCGGCCGCGGTTGCCGGCTTTCGCCAAGTCCTTGAGGCGATGATGGACCCCGAGCAGCGCAGCCAGTATCTTTCGCTCCGCGAAGGCGGAGGGAATGGATGACCGACAGCGCACCCCTGCATCTGCTTGTGGTCGATGATGACGACCGCATCCGTGGCCTGCTGCAGAAGTTCCTGATGCGCCACGGCTATCTGGTCTCGACCGCGCCCGATGCGGCGCGGGCGCGGCGGCTGATGTCGGGGCTGGATTTCGATCTGCTGGTCGTTGACGTGATGATGCCGGGCGAGGACGGCATCAGCCTGACGCGGGCGCTGCGAGATCAGGGGCAGGTGGTGCCGGTGCTGCTCTTGACCGCGCGGGGCGAGGCGGAAAGCCGCATCGACGGGCTGGAGGCGGGGGCGGATGACTATTTGGTCAAACCCTTTGAGCCGCGCGAATTGCTGCTCCGGATCAACGCGATCCTGCGCCGGGTGCCGCAACCGCTGAAACCTGCACCGGCGGCGGCGCGCAACCTGACGCTGGGTCCGCTGCGCTATGATGTCGACCGGGCCGAACTGTGGCAGGGCGATCAGCCGATCCGCCTGACCACCACGGAAATCGCCCTGATGCGCATCTTCGCCGCCCGCGCCGGCGATGTGGTCGGGCGCGAAAAGCTGGTGGCCGAACTGGGCGGCGACGAGGCGCAGGCCAGCGAGCGCGCGGTCGATGTCCAGATCACCCGCCTGCGCCGCAAGATCGAACCCGATCCGAAGCAGCCGCGCTACCTGCAAACCATCCGCGGCGAGGGCTATCGGCTGGCGCCTGATTGACCCGACCCGCGCATCAGGCTCGCAAACCGGCTCTGTTTCATCTGTCCAAAAATATCCCGGTGGGCTGCCATTGTTCGCCATTGGTTCGAGAGCCAATGGCAGCGGGGCTGGCCCCCGCTGACGACACTTGCCACAGGCGCAAGCTCAGCGCGGCGTGACGCCCCGCAGCCGCTCGGACCGGCGCCGGAGCAGCTCGACCGTGGTCAGTAGCGCAATCGAGACGATCACAAGAATGGTCGCGACCGACAGGATGGCGGGGCTGATCTGTTCGCGAATGCCGTTCCACATCTGGCGTGGAATGGTCTGCTGGTCATGCGCCGCGACGAACAGCACCACGACCACCTCGTCGAACGAGGTGACAAAGGCGAACAGCGCCCCCGACACGATCCCAGGCAGGATCAGCGGCATGGTGATGCGAAAGAAGCTGGTCGAGGGCGAGGCGCCAAGGCTGGCCGCCGCGCGGGTCAGCGAATGGTCAAAGCCTACCAGCGTGGCGGTGACGGTGATGATGACAAAGGGAATGCCC
Source organism: Rhodobacterales bacterium (assembly GCA_033839205.1). Classification (GTDB taxonomy): domain Bacteria; phylum Pseudomonadota; class Alphaproteobacteria; order Rhodobacterales; family Rhodobacteraceae; genus Seohaeicola. The sequence goes on from JAJLKH010000101.1 coordinate 14,133, forward strand.
AGCGTCGCATGGGCCAGGATGATGCCGACATAGCTGCCCGCCAGCCCGGTCATCGAATAGAAGAAGAACAGCCCCGTTGCCGTGATGATCAGCGGCACGATCATCGGCGAGATCAGCACCGCCATGATGGCGCTGCGAAACGGCATTTCGGGCCGCGAGAGTCCAAGCGCCGCCAATGTGCCCAGAACCGTCGCCAGCAGGGTCGAGAACACCCCGATGATGATCGAGTTTTTCGTCGTCTTGATCCAGTGCGCGTTGGCCCAGGCGTCGGCCCACCAGCTGGCATCGCGCGCGGCATCGGGGGCCTGCATCCCGAAGGTCAGCAGCGTGTCATACCAGCGCAGGCTGTAGCCCTCGGGGTCGAGGGCGAGCATCCTTTCGGTGAAGGTGAAATAGGGCTCGATGTTGAAGGACAGCGGGATGACGATCAGGATCGGCGCGATCAGGAACAGGAAGACCAGCGCGCAGATCACCCGATAGGCGTATTGCCAGAGCCGTTCCAGGGGGGTGGCGTAGCTGGGAATGGGCATCCGTGGTTCCTGTGTCTGGCGGAGAAGCGGGGGTTTCACACCCCCGCACCCCCGTGGGGTATTTCCGGCAAGATGATGCAGCCTGGGCCGCTTTAGCCAAGTTTCATGTTGTCGATGCCGATCAGGCGGTCGTAGAGCCAGTAGAGGACCACCACCGCGCCCAGCAGCAGCGCAGACAGCGCGGCGGCCAGCGACCAGTTCAGCGAATCCTGCATATGGAAGGCGATGAGGTTCGAGATCAGCTGCCCGCTGGCGCCGCCGACCAGGGCCGGGGTGATGTAGTAGCCAACCGCGAGGATGAACACGAGCAGCGCCCCGGCCCCGATACCGGGCAGCGTTTGCGGCAGGTAGATGCGTCGAAAGGCTGTCCACGACGTGGCGCCAAGGCTGCGGGCGGCGCGCACATAGGCCGGGTTGATCGTGCGCATCACGGAATAAAGTGGGAGCACCATGAAGGGCAGCAAGACATGGGTCATGGCGACCACGGTGCCGGTCTGGTTGTAGATCATCGTCAGCCGGCCATCGTCGGTCAGGATGCCAAGGGCGACCAGCGTGCTGTTGATCACCCCTTGTTGTTGCAACAGCACGATCCAGGCCGTGGTGCGCACCAGAAGCGAGGTCCAGAACGGCAGCAGCACGAGGATCATCAACAGGTTCGACCAGCGCAGCGGCAGCGTGGCCAACAGATGCGCGATCGGAAAGGCCAGGATCAGGCACAGGCCGGTGATCGCGGCCGACAGACCGAAGGTGCGCAGGAACAGCGGCACATAGACTTGCCGCTCGGGCGGGACGGCGATGATGCTGCCATCGGCCTCGCGTGTCAGGTCAAGGGCGGCCAGGTAGAACCCCGGCGTATAGGCCGAGGAGGCCGCGCGCATCACCGCCCAAAGCGCGGGATCGCCCCATTTCGCATCGGCCTTGAGCAAGGCCTCGCGGTAGGGCGGTTGCAGGCCCGCCGCCTTGCGCCCGGTCGAGGTGAACACCGAGCGGGTGCCGGGCAGGTCATAGTTCACCCGTGTGCCGACGATGGCGACGGTGCGCGCGGCAGCGGCTTCGCGCAAGTCGGCGGCCAGGGCGGCAAAGGCGGTCTCGTCGGGTTGTGTGCCGGCTGGCGTCGCGTTGAACCATGCGGTCAGGCGCGGCATGTTGTCGGGAAAGGCCGGGTTGTGGACCGAGCGGTGCAGCATCTGACCGATCGGCACCAGAAAGGTCACGACCACGAAGATCAGCAAGGGCGCCACCAGCGCAAAGGCGCGCCAGCGCGCGCGGCGATCTGCGCGCAGCAAGGCGCGTTTCAGCGGCAGGCCGTCGGCGGTGGTCAGGGCGTCGGTCACGCTCATGTCAGATCCTGTAGGGGGGCGGCCGGGGCCGCCCCGCAAGGGGTCAGTTCGCCGCGAGCCAGGCGTTGAACCGCTCGTTCAACTCGGTGTCATGGTCGGCCCAGAACTCCAGCGAGGAGGCCAGCGCATTGGTCAGGTTCTCGGGCGAGGTCGGCAGGTGGGGCGACATCGGCACCTTGCCCTCGTTCTTGAACGTGCCGACCAGCGGGGCCGAGGATTTGCGCGGCGGGCCATAGCTGATCCAGTTGGCGGACGCGGCCAGCGGCTCGGTCGAGGTGGAGAATTTCACGAACTCCAGCGCGGCTTCCATGTTGGGCGCGCCTTTCGGGATCACCCAGCCTTCCCATTCAAAGACCTGACCGTCCCACATGATCTGGAAGGGCTTGTTGTCGGCCATGGCGGCGTTGAAGATGCGCCCGTTCCAGGCGATGGTCATGCTGACCTCGCCATCTGCCAGCAGTTGCGGCGGCTGCGAGCCGGCTTCCCAGAACACCGCGTCCTTCTTGATCGTGTCGAGCTTGGCAAAGGCGCGGTCTACGCCGGCAGGGGTGGCCAGTGTGTCATAGACCTCGGCTGCGGGCACACCATCGGCCATCAGCGCCATTTCCAGCACGACCTTGGCGCCCTTCTTGACGCCGCGCTTGCCGGGGAACTTGGCGGTATCGAAGAAGTCCGCGATGGTCTTTGGCCCGCCGCTGGGGAATTTCGACGCATCATAGGCGACCACGGTCGAGAACACGTCGGTCGGGATCATGCATTCCGACAGCGTGCCTTCGATGAAGTCGCTGACCGCCGGGGTGCCATCGGGGGCCGGGGGCAGGGTGGCGGCGTCGATCACCTCGACCAGACCTTCGTCGCACAGGCGCACTGCATCGGCGATTTCCACCGAGGCCACGTCGATCGAGACGTTTTTCGCCTCGACCTGGGCCTTGATCGGGGTGGCCGGGTTGTCGGCATCGACCGAGGTTACCTTGATGCCGGTCTTGGCGGTAAAGGGCTTGTGGTAGGCCTCGATCTGGCTGGCGGTATAGGCGCCGCCCCAGCCCATCACGGTGACTTCCTGCGCAAGGCCGGGCAGGGCAAGGCCCGCCATCGCCGTGGTCAGGACCAGAAGTTTCTTCATCGGTCAGTCTCCCTTGTTGGTATGTCTTTCTGTCAAACGGGGTCGAGGGCGCGGGCATCCTGGGGCGCCCAGCCGATGCGGATACGCTCGCCCGGTTCCAGCCGCCGCTGGCCCTGGGTGTTGCGCGACTTGATGACGAAGTCATCCGATCCGGCCACGCGCAGGCGGGTGCGGAACAGATCGCCCATATAGACGAATTCCAGCACCTCGGCGTCGATCGTATGGGCATCGCCCGGCATCATCTCGGGCTTGAACTCGACCCGCTCGGGCCGGATCGACACCAGCGTGCGCTGGCCCTTTTCGGTGACATTGACGGGGGTTGCGTCGATCACCTCGCCCGTGGCCAGCCGCACCAGGGCGTGATCGCCCGAGATCTCCTCGACCGTGCCGGGCAGCTTGTTGTTCTCGCCAATGAACTGGGCGACAAAGCTGTTGACCGGGCGTTCATAGAGATCATCGGGGGCGGCAAGCTGCTGGATGCGGCCATCGTTGAAGACGGCCACGCGGTCGGACATGGTCAGCGCCTCGCCCTGATCGTGGGTCACATAGACGACGGTGATGCCAAGGCTTTCGTGCAGGTGCTTGATTTCGAACTGCATGTGCTCGCGCAACTGCTTGTCCAGGGCGCCAAGCGGCTCGTCCATCAGCACCAGCTCGGGTTCGAACACCAGGGCGCGGGCCAGGGCGATGCGCTGCTGCTGGCCGCCCGACAGCTGGGCGGGGCGGCGGCTTGCAAAGGCGCCCATCTGCACCATGTCCAGCGCGCGGGCGATCTTGGCCTCACGCTCGGACTTGCCGATGCCGCGCACCTCGAGCGGAAAGGCCAGATTTTCGCCCACCGTCATATGGGGAAACAGCGCGTAGTTCTGAAACACCATTCCGATGCCGCGCTTGTGGGGCGGCACCTGATTGATGGGCCGGCCGGCCAGACGGATTTCGCCATGTGTCGCCGTTTCGAACCCCGCCAGCATCATCAGGCAGGTGGTCTTGCCGCTGCCCGAGGGGCCAAGCATGGTCAGGAATTCGCCCTTGCCGATGGCAAGATTGAGGTCCTTCACGACCAGCGTTTCACCGTCATAGCATTTCTGGACACGTTCGAATTCCACGAACGCGCCATCGCGGCCGATGTCTGCCACGCATTGCTCCCTGTCTGCGGCCGGTTTCCGGCACTGGTTGGGACCAAGTAAACGGCGCACTGAAACGGATTGCAACCCGTTCCAGTGCGCCGGTTGTCGCAGATTGAGCAGATGCCCGCGTTTTCAGCGCCGACGCGAGCGGACCATGCCGACGATGTCGTAGACCTGTTCCATGATCGGGTGCGCAATCGCGTCAGCCCGATCGGCACCATGGCCAAGGATGCGGTCGATTTCCGCCGGATCCTGCATCAGCCGGGTCATTTCCGACGAGATCGGCGCCAGAACCGACACCGCGAGGTCCGCCAGCGCCGGTTTGAACACGCCAAAGCCCTTGCCACCGAATTCCGCCAGCACCTCGGCCTGCGACTTGCCCGACAGGCCGGCGTAGATGTTCACAAGGTTGCGTGCCTCGGCCCGGCCGTCCAGCCCTTCGGGGGTCTCGGGCAGCGGCTCGGGGTCGGTGACGGCGCGTTTCAGCTTCTTGGCGATGGCATCGGCATCGTCGGTCAGGTTGATGCGGCTGGCATCCGAGGGGTCGGATTTCGACATCTTCTTGCTGCCGTCGCGCAGGCTCATCACCCGCGTGGCCGCGCCTTCGATCACCGGCTCGGTGATCGGAAAGAAATTGACGCCATAGTCATGGTTGAACTTGGCCGCGATGTCGCGGGTCAGTTCCAGGTGCTGCTTCTGATCCTCGCCCACCGGGACATGGGTAGCCTTGTAGGCCAGAATGTCGGCCGCCATCAGCGAGGGATAGGCGAACAGGCCCAGCGAGGCAGCCTCGGCATCCTTGCCGGCGGTCTTGTCCTTCCACTGGGTCATGCGGCCCATCCAGCCCATCCGCGCGACGCAGTTGAAGACCCAGGCGAGTTCGGCATGGGCCGTCACCTGGCTTTGGTTGAACAGGATCGAGCGGTCAGGGTCGATGCCGCAGGCGATATAGGCCGCCGTCAGCTCGCGCGTGGCATGGCGCAGCTTGGCCGGATCCTGCCAGACGGTGATCGCGTGCATGTCGACGATGCAATAGATCGTCTCGATCCCTTCGTCCTGCTTTTCGGCAAACCGCTTCAGCGCGCCCAGATAGTTGCCAAGCGTCAACCCGCCCGAAGGCTGGATGCCCGAAAAGACACGGGTTGCGAACTTGGTGGCGGTGGTTTCGGTCATTCTGGCCTCCGGGGCTGGAAAAGGCATCGCGGGGGGCTTATCGCTCGGGCACCGGCACGTCAACGACGAGGATCACATGAGCGAGCGCCCCGAGCATATGGAACCCCCGCTGAACCCGCTGCCCCCGGTGGTCTGGGCGCTGGTGCTGCCGATGATCGTGATCGAGGCGGTGTTGCAGCTGGCGGGCGCCGGGCTGATCGGCGGGCGCGATGGCGTGGGCTGGCGGCTGATGGTGCTGGAGCGCATGGCCTTTGTGCCCGAACAGCTGGTCTGGATGTGGCAGACGCGGCAGGTCCCGCTGAACGATCTGGCGCGGCTGATCGGCTATGCTTTTGTCCATGTCAGCCTGTCGCACGCGGCCTTTGTCGTCGTGTTCGTCATGGCGCTTGGCAAGTTCATCTCGGACGTGTTCCGCCCCTGGGCTGTCGCAGTGCTGTTTCTGGGATCGGCGATCGGCGCGATGCTGATCTACACGCTCGTGCTGTCCTTTGCCCCGGCCCTGCGGCTGGAATCCGGGCAGATGCTGCCCATCGTTGGCGGCTATCCGGGGGCCTTCGGGCTGATCGGGGCCTTCACGTTTGTGCTGTGGTTGCGGCTGGGGCAATCGGGCGGATCGACCTGGCGGGCCTTTTCACTGATCGGCTTCATGATGGCGGTGCGGCTGGTGTTCGGCGTGCTGTTCGGCGGCGGGCCGGACTGGGTGGCCGATCTTGCCGGCTTTGCCATGGGCTTTGGCCTGGCCTTTGTCGTGGTGCCCGGCGGCCCTGCGCGTCTGCTGGCTCATCTGCGGCAGCGCTAGCGGGCCACAGAGACCAGGGGCCGAAATATCGGCCCCTTAGTCAGCGTCGCGGATCATGTCGAGCCAGCGTGCCGCCGTCTGCGCATCGCGGATCCGCAGGGTGATTTCGCCGCCGCTGGTCATCCGGGCATCGGGGAACTGTTCAAAGACCGTTTCGGGCAGCAACGTGCCCCGCCGCAATTCCGGCTTGCGGATATAGGCCAGAACCCAGTCGTCATTCGGAACCACGGCAAAGCAATAGTCGCTGTCCCGGAATATCCGCAGGCTGTTGAGAAACCCCTGTTCATGCGCGGCCATCGACAGGCCCGCAAGGGCGCCGAAACCGGCAACCAGGGTATCGAAGGCGGCTTTCGCGTCCGATGACGCGATCTCGCCCCGCAAATCGTCGATGTTCATCTATGGTGATCCAGGCAAGGGCCGGGTGGATGTCATACCACCCGGAGATCCGGTCCAAGGGCGGGAAGCCCCCCGACTTACTGATCCAGGAACGAGCGCAGCTTGCGCGACCGGCTGGGGTGCTTGAGCTTGCGCAGCGCCTTGGCCTCGATCTGGCGGATCCGCTCGCGCGTCACGCTGAACTGCTGGCCGACCTCTTCCAGCGTGTGATCGGTGTTCATGCCGATGCCAAAGCGCATCCGCAGAACCCGTTCCTCGCGCGGGGTAAGGCTGGCCAGAACGCGCGTCGTCGTTTCCTTCAGGTTCTCCTGAATGGCGCTGTCCAGCGGCAGGATCGCGTTCTTGTCCTCGATGAAATCGCCCAGCTGGCTGTCTTCTTCATCGCCAATCGGGGTTTCAAGGCTGATCGGCTCCTTGGCGATCTTCATCACCTTGCGCACCTTCTCCAGCGGCATCTGGAGCTTTTCGGCCAGTTCTTCCGGCGTCGGCTCGCGGCCGATCTCGTGCAGCATCTGGCGGCTGGTGCGGACCAGCTTGTTGATCGTCTCGATCATGTGGACCGGAATGCGGATGGTCCGGGCCTGATCCGCGATGGACCGGGTGATCGCCTGACGGATCCACCACGTCGCATAGGTCGAGAACTTGTAGCCGCGGCGGTATTCGAACTTGTCCACCGCCTTCATCAGGCCGATGTTGCCTTCCTGGATAAGATCAAGGAATTGCAGCCCGCGGTTGGTGTATTTCTTGGCGATGGAGATCACGAGGCGCAGGTTCGCCTCGACCATTTCCTTCTTGGCCTGACGCGCCTCTTTCTCGCCCTTTTGCACCTGGTTCACGATGCGGCGGAATTCGCTGATGTCGACGCCGATATACTGGCCGACCTGCGCCATGTCGTTGCGAAGTTCCGCCACCTGCGCGGCGGATTTTTCGATCAGCGATTGCCAGCCGCGGCCCGGCTTGCGCGCCATGCGGTCCAGCCAGGTCGGATCCAGTTCATAGCCCTGATATTCGGCGATGAATTCCTGGCGGTTGATGCGGGCCTGATCGGCCAGCTTCACCATGCCCGAGTTGATCGACATGATCCGGCGGTTGATGCCGTAAAGCTGGTCGATCAGCGCCTCAATCCGGTTGTTGTGCAGATGCAGCTCGTTCACCAGCGTGACGATTTCCGAGCGCAGCTTTTGATAGGCCGCCTCGTCCGCGGCCGAGAACTTGCTGGTTTCCGACAGGGTCGCGGTCATCCGCAGGCGCTGCATCTCGGCCAGCTTGACGTAATCGCGCGCGATGATGTCCAGCGTGTCCAGAACCTTGGGCTTCAGCGCGGCTTCCATCGCGGCCAGCGACATGTTCGACGCATCATCGTCGTCATCGTCGTCGTCCGAGCGCATCAGCGGGTTGCCGTCGGCGTCCAGCTCGGGTTCGTTGCCGCTGCGGCGCGGGGCCGCAGGCGTCGAGGTTGCCGAAACCTCGATCCCGTCCAGATCGGGGCCGTCCATGTCGCCTTCGCCATCGACCGAGCGCCCGAAGGTCGCTTCAAGGTCGATCACGTCGCGCAGCAGGATTTCCTCGTTCAGAAGTTCGTCGCGCCAGATGGTGATGGCCTGAAAGGTCAGCGGGCTTTCGCACAGCCCGGCGATCATGGTGTTCCGGCCGGCCTCGATCCGCTTGGCGATGGCGATCTCGCCTTCGCGCGACAGCAGTTCAACGCTGCCCATCTCGCGCAGATACATGCGCACCGGATCGTCCGTGCGGTCCAGCTTTTCGGATGTGCCCGAGGCCAGCGCAAGGTCGCGGTTGGACGAGATATCGACAACGGCGGTCGATTTCGCCTCTTCGTCGTCGACCTCTTCGTCTTCGATGATGTTGATGCCCATTTCGGACAGCATCGACATCACATCCTCGATCTGCTCGGACGAGACCTGATCCGGCGGCAGGACCTGGTTCAGCTGATCATAGGTGATGTAACCCCGTTCGCGCGCCTCGGCGATCATCTTCTTGACCGCGGCCTGGCTCATGTCGAGGGAGACTTCGGTATCCTGATCGTCCTGCGGCGTGTCGTCGGTGTCTTTTGCGGCCATGAAATGCTCCTGCATTGGCGGTCGGTCTGTCGCGGTCGATCTGCGGCACACGAGGCTGTGCTTGGGCTGCCGAGTGATTCGTTTTCGAATCAATCTTGATTCGCGGTGATTCGCAAACCGTTTACCGTGATTTCTTTATCAATTCCTTCATAAAACCTTCATCTGCCCCGTTTGGTGAAGGTAATCTTTCCGACAAGCGCATCAAGCGCACTGCGTTCGTCGCGATTGATTCGGGCACCATTGGGGCCGGTCTCGTATTCGGTGCGGTCCTGCTGCTGGCTGCGCAGTGCGCGATTACGCGCCTCTGCCGCCTGTCCCAGCCGCCATGTCACAGCCTCATCGGCAAGTCCTTCAAGATCCTCCTCGGCCTCGGCGATTTCCGAGGCAAGCCCCCTTTGGCATGTCAGCTTGGCCAATTCCTCGGCCATGGTCATGCGGGCCATTTCGGTATTTCCGGGCTGGCGCACAGGGGGCACGATACGGACATGGGGAAGCGCGAAGAGGCTTTCAAGGACATCCGCGCCAACTTCGTCCGACACGGCCTGCCGAAACGCATCCGCATCATGCGCAAAGGACAGCGCCATGCGCAGGATCGCGTCGCGCAATGCGGCATGACCGGGATCGAGGCAGTCCATCCGGTCGATCTGCGCCTCGAACTCTTCGATGACGGCGGGGGTGGAGATCAGCGTGGCCATGATCACGGCCTCGCGCAGATGATCGCCCACATCCTCGCCCGATTGCGCCAGCAGGGATGATTTCGTGCTGGGTTGCGGCACGGGGGCCGCCTGCCAACGCGCGGCGCCCGGCGTCCATGCGGGGCGCGGCGCGCGCGCGGCACCTTCGGCCTTGCGTTTGGTGCCAAAGAGGTCCCAGCGCATTTCCTTCAGCGCCTCGCCATAATGGGCGCGGATCGAAGGGTCCTTGATCAGCTTGATCTTGGCGCGCAGCGCCTTGTCCAGCATGGCGCGGCGTTCGGGACTGTCGAAGACCTGTCCCTCGGTCTCGCGCCGCCAGAGCAGATCGACCACGGGGATCGCCTGTTCCAGCAGCGCCTGCATGGCCCCTGCCCCGCTGGCGCGGATCAGATCGTCGGGGTCCTTGCCTTCGGGCATGACGGCAAAGCGCAGCGATTGCCCCGCCTCGAGCAACGGCAAGGCAAGATCGATCACCCGCATCGCGGCATTGATGCCCGCCCTGTCGCCATCCAGCGCGATGATCGGTTCCGGCGCGATGCGCCACAACAGTTGCAGATGCGTGTCGGTGACAGCCGTGCCCAGGGCCGCGACCGACGCGGTGAAACCGGCCTCGGACAGTGCGATCACATCCATGTAGCCCTCGGCGACGATCAGCGGCTTGCCCTTGCCTGCCGCTTCGCGCGCGGGGCCGTGGTTGTAAAGCGTGCGCCCCTTGTCGAACAATTCGGTATCGGGCGAGTTCAGATACTTGGCGTTGTCATTGGGGTCCATCGCCCGCCCGCCGAAGGCGATGCAGCGCCCGCGCGGATCGCGGATCGGGAACATGATCCGGTTGCGGAACACGTCATAAGGCCGCTTGCCCGTGCTGGACGGCTTGGCCAGCCCCGCGCCAAGGATCAGATCCTCGGGCACGCCCTTGGCGGTCAGATGATCCCAGAGCACTTGCCACCCATCGGGTGCAAAGCCGATCCCGAAGCGGTCAAGCGCATCGGGCTTCAGCCCGCGCCGGGCCAGGTAATCGCGCGCGGGGCCGGCCGCCCCGGTGCGCAATTGCAGCGCGAAGAATTGCGCCGCCTGTTCCATCACCTCGGCCAGTTGGCTGCGGCGGTCGGCCTTTTGCTGGGCCTGCGGATCGCGCGCCGGCATCTGCATGCCCGCTTCGCGTGCCAGGATTTCGACCGCTTCCATGAAGCCCACGTTTTCCGTCTCGCGGACGAAGGAGAGCGCATCGCCCTTGGCGTGGCAGCCGAAGCAGTAGTAATAGCCCTTGCGGTCATCCACATGGAAGGACGCGCTTTTTTCCTGGTGGAAGGGGCAAGGCGCCCACATGTCGCCCTTGCCCTGGTTGGACTTGCGCATGTCCCACATGACCTTGCGCCCCACCACCTGCGACAGGCTGATGCGGTTGCGCAATTCGTCAAGGAAACCGGGTGGCAGACTCATGCCATGGACTATAAGCGCAGACCGTGGCCAAGGCCATGCCCGCCACGCCGATCAGCTTTGGATATCGCCTTTCGACAGAGGTGACCGGTCAGGGCTTGTAGCCCAGGCACTGGGTCTGGAAGGCGATCGCGGTTTCGGGTGTCAGCTGCTCGGTCGGCAGGGTGTAGATCCAGCCCACCAGCACCGAGATGGAAGGCGCGTATTTCGGGTCGATCCCGCTGTCGCTGGCTTCGAGCCGCGCGGTCGCGGCCGCCTGATCCGCGCCATCGGCGCGCAATTCGACCGCCCGTGTCACGATATTGGCCTGACCGGTGCAACGCGCAGCCCGTTCGGCATCCGATTCCGCCAGGGCCGAGGATCCGACACCGGACAAAAGCGCAAGAGTCGCGGAAAACAGGGATACGGACAAACGGGGCATGGCATCAACCTTGGCATGGAACGCTTCGCGCGCAAGATGTCAGTCCGCACGGCGGGCTTCAACCCCCTCCATCGCGATCTTGAGATCATGCACCAGCGTACGGGCCATGGACCGGAAGCCCATGATCAGAAATGCATCATCCGACAGACGGGTGATCGAGGCCTGCATGTGCAGCAATTCGGTCCGCGCGGTATGGCCGGGTTGAAAGACCCCTCTCCGCAGGTCGATCGGGCTGAGCCGCGCCAGCACATCCGCCGCACCCGCCCCTTGCAGCAGCACCAAGGCCCAGCCATCGCTGACATCGGTCAGGCTGGCATGATCCGACAGTGCCGGATCAGGCGCGGGCCCCATCAGCAGCACATGGGCATGGCCGAACCAGATCGCGCGCGCGTCATCCCCGCCGGTGGCCCGGTTGGGCGCGGGCCAGTCCAGACCATGCGCGGCCTTGAAGGCAGCGCCGAGGGCGGCGGCCTTGCCCTGCAAGGGGGCAATCACGGTCAGATGGTCGGGCGTCACCTCGGACAAGGTGAGCGCGCCGACCGACAGCGGCAACAGCCCGGCGCAGGGGGTCAGGGCCGCAAGGGACAGGGAAGCATCAGCCACGGGCGCGCCCTCCTTCAGGATCGAAAAACACCGGATCGCAAACCTCGCAGAGGGTTTCCAGCCCGCGCAGGTGATCGACCATGCGGATCACCTCGCCGTGCCGGGTGCGCCCCTGCTTGAGGAAGGCAAGGCCAAGGAAGCTTTCCAGCGTGGGCGAGAAGCCGACCGAAGTGACATAGCCCTGATCGTTTTCCCGCGTGGCGGGCGCGTCGCGATCGAAAAGATGCGCCCCTGCCGTCAGTTGCTTGACCGCGCCCACGGGTTTCAGACCGACCAGCTGTTCACGGTCGGGATCGACAAGGCCGGGGCGGGCGGCGGCGGCCTTGCCGATGAAATCCTTTTTGGCCGACAGCATCTTTTGCATCCCGATGTCGAAGGCGGTTGTGCGGCCATGGATCTCGGCATGGGTGATGAACCCTTTTTCGATCCTGAGCACGTTCAGCGCCTCTAGCCCGTAGGCGCCGCCGCCCAACGCCTCGGCGCGGCTGACCAGCAGGCGGAAGAGGCTGTCACCGTAACGCGCAGGCACAGCGACCTCGTAGCCCTGTTCGCCCGAGAAGGAGATGCGGAAGAGCCGCCCCGCGACCCCCTGCACCGACACGGGCCCACAGGCCATGAAGGGCCATGCGGCATCATCGATGGGGCTGTCGAGCAGGCCATTCAGCAGATCGCGCGCCTTGGGGCCTGCCACGGCGAATTGCGCCCAATGTTCGGTCACCGAGCAGATGCTGACATCCAGATCGGGGCGCAGGGCCTGCTGGACGAATTCCAGATGCTTCATCACCTGCCCGGCGGCGGCGGTCGTGGTGGTCATGACGAAATGATCCGGCCCCAGCCGCGCGGTCGTGCCGTCATCCATGACATGCCCGTCCTCGCGCAGCATCAGGCCGTAGCGCACCCGCCCTTCGGGCAGGGTCGAGAACATGTTGGTATAGACGAAATCCAGAAGCGCGCCCGCGCCCGGCCCCTTGATGTCGATCTTGCCCAGCGTCGAGACATCGCAGACACCGACGGCGTTGCGGACCATATTGACCTCGCGGTCGCAGGATTGCCGCCACGTGGTCTCGCCGTCTTTGGGGAAATAGCTGGGGCGGTACCACAGCCCCGCCTCGATCATCGGCGCGCCTGCCGCCACGCTGGCGCGGTGGCTGGTGGTAAAGCGCTGCGGGGCAAAGCCCGCGCCCTGTGCCCCTGCCCCCATCGCGGCGATGCTGACAGGCACGTAGGGCGGACGGAACGTGGTCGTGCCGGTTTCGGGAATGCCCCGGCCCGTGGCATCGGCCAGCACCGCCAGGGCGGCCACGTTGGAATTCTTGCCCTGATCGGTCGCCATGCCTTGCGTGGTGTAGCGTTTCATGTGTTCGACCGAGCGGAAATTTTCCACCGCGGCCTGTTTCACGTCCTTGACCGTCACATCGTTCTGGAAATCCAGCCAGGCGCGCCCCTTGCCCGGCACCGTCCAGAGCGGTGTGATGCGGTAGGGCGCATCCTCGGCCTGCGGGAGCGCGATTTCGGGCGCTTTCATCCCCAGATCGGTCAGCACCTCGGCGGCGACGCGCGCGCCCTCGGCCAGGCAGCCATGGGTGGACATCGTGCCATTGCAGGCCCCGGCCGCGACCAGCCCCGGAATGGCGCCGGGGGTGGGCACGAAACTGGCAATGCCCGCGTTCCATGTGGGGCGGCCATTCATGTGGCAGGTCAGGTGCACCGTCGGGTTCCAGCCGCCGGACATGGCCAGGCAATCGGTGCGGATCTTTTCGATCCCCGAGGTGGTGGCGATGCTGATCGCCTCGAGCCCCTTGCGCCCATGCGCGTCGCAGACCTGCGCGCCCTTGAAGAAAGGAATATCGAGATCCGTTACCGCATCGTTGCGGCTGTCGATCAGTGCCGCCACATGCACGCCTGCGGCCAGCAGGTCGGCCGCCGTGCGATGGGCGTCGTCATTGTTGCCAAAGACGGTCACGGCCCGACCGGGGCTGACGGCCCAGCGATTGACATAGGCGCGCAAGGCGCCCGCCATCATCACGCCGGGGCGGTCGTTGTTGCGAAAGGCGACGGGCCGTTCCAGCGCACCCGCGGTCAGCACCGCGCGGCGCGCGACGATGCGCCAGAACGCTTCGCGCGCGGCGCCCTTGCGGGCGGCCATGTCCGGCGCAAGCCGTTCCAGCGCGCCGTAAGTGCCCTGGTCATAGGCGCCGGTGACGGTGGTGCGGGTCAACACGCGGACATTGGGCATCGCGGCCAGTTCCACCGTGACCGAGGCCGCCCAATCGGCACCGGGCTGGCCTGCGACCTCATGCGTTTCGGCATTCAGCCTGCCGCCGGTGCGGGTATCCTCGTCGCACAGGATCACATCGGCCCCGGCGCGCGCCGCCGTCAGCGCCGCCATCAGCCCCGCAGGCCCCGCCCCGATCACCAGCAGATCGCAATGGGCAAAGACACGCTCATAGCGATCTTCATTGTTCCGGGCCGACAGCGCCCCCAGACCCGCGGCGCGGCGGATCAGCGGCTCGTAAAGCCTTTCCCAGAAGGCGCGCGGCCACATGAAGGTCTTGTAATAGAAGCCCGCCCCCAGGAAGGGTGCAGCAAGGTCGTTGACCGCCAGCAGGTCCAGTTCCAGCGAGGGCCAGGCGTTCTGGCTGCGCGCCTCGAGCCCCTCGTGCAGTTCCTGCACCGTGGCGCGGACGTTCGGCTCCTGCGCGGCCCCCTGCCCGATGGTCACCAGCGCGTTGGGCTCTTCGGATCCCGCCGTCAGCACGCCGCGCGGGCGGTGATACTTGAAGGACCGCGCCAGCAGCCGCTGCCCGTTGGCCAGCAGCGCCGAGGCCAGCGTATCCCCGGCAAAGCCCTCGTAGCGGTGACCGTCGAAGCGGAACGCGATACGGTTGTTGCGGTCGATCTGCCCGCCCTTGCCCAGCCTCATGCCGCACCCCCTGCCGCGTCGCGCGCCAGGACCGCGCCCAGCACCTCATGCGTCACGGTATTGCGCGTCACCACCAGCCAGGCCCCGCAGCCGGTTTCGTGATACCACAGGTCGCGCGTCACCCCGGCAGGGTTGTCGCGCAGGTGCAGATAGGCGTCCCAGTCTTCGGGCGTGTCATCGGGGTCGGGGCGGCGCAGGGCCACGGCATCGCCCTGGTAGTAGAATTCGCGGCGGTCCCTTTCGCCGCAGATCGGGCAGGTGATCCTCATGTCGTCTCCGTGTCGACCGGCGCTGGCCCCGGTCCAGTGTTGCAAGTGAACAGCGTCATCCCGGTCAATGCAGGTTGTGCTGCGATCCCGTGCCCTCTTCGTCCATCAGGCCGCGCCCGGTGCGGAACCGGTCCAGCCGGTAACGCGAGGCCGGTTCGTGGTGGCGGTCCGTGGCGATCAGATGGGCAAAGGAAAAGCCCGAGCCCGGCACCGCCTTGAACCCGCCATAGCACCAGCCGCAATCGATATAGAGGCCGTCGATATGGGTCTTGTCGATGATCGGGCTGCCATCCGGCGTCATGTCCATGATCCCGCCCCAGGAGCGCAGCACCTTGGCCTTGCCGATCATCGGCATCAGGGTCATGCCTGCCTCCATCACATGTTCGGTCATGGGCAGGTTGCCGCGGCTGGCGTAGGAAGCGTAGAAATCCAGATCGCCCCCGAAGACCAGCCCGCCCTTGTCCGACTGGCTGATGTAGAAATGCCCCATGCCGAAGCTGATCACATGGTCGATCACCGGCTTGATGCCTTCGGTGACGAAAGCCTGCAACACATGGCTTTCAATCGGCAGCCGCATCCCCGCCATCGCGGCCACCTGCCCCGAGCGGCCCGCCACGACGATGCCGACCTTCTTGGCGCGGATCGCGCCGCGCGTGGTCTGCACGCCTTTCACGACGCCGTTTTCGATGTCGATGCCGGTCACCTCGCAGTTCTGGATCAGGTCCACGCCGCGTTGATCCGCGCCACGCGCATAGCCCCAGGCCACCGCGTCATGCCGCGCGGTGCCGCCGCGCGGATGCAGCAGACCGCCGTAGATCGGAAAGCGGGTATTGTCGAAATCGAGATAGGGCAGATGTTTGCGCACGCCCTCGCGGTCCAGCAGGATCGCATCGTCGCCCTGGTTGATCATCGCGTTGCCGCGCCGGGCGAAGGCATCGCGTTGCCCGTCGGAATGGAACAGGTTGATCAGCCCTCGCTGCGAATGCATGACGTTGTAGTTCAGATCGTTTTCCAGGTTTTCCCAGAGCTTCAGCGAATGAGAATAGAATTCGGAATTGCCCGGCAGGAAATAGTTGGCCCGCACGATGGTGGTGTTGCGCCCCACGTTGCCGCCGCCGATATAGCCCTTTTCCAGCACCGCCACATTGGTCATCCCATGTTCACGCGCCAGGTAATAGGCCGTGGACAGGCCGTGTCCGCCACCGCCGATGATGACGATGTCATATTCCGGTTTCGGCGCGGGATCCCGCCAGTGCGGGGTCCAGCCCTTGTTGCCGGTCAGCCCCTCTTTCAGCACCTGAAGCCCTGAAAAGCGCATCATCCTGTCCCTTCTCTTTCCGGTCAGTGAACCGGTTCGGGACCGAGTCTTCAACAGCGGTTCGGAAATTCCTTGCCCGTTCGCGACACGGATCGTCGCATCCCGTCCCTGCGGCAAAGATGGCCACCGGCCGCGCCCGGCCTGCCCCCGTTGCAAAGGGTGGCTGCCGGACGCGGGCGATCCGCCTCAGATGCCCTTGGCGCGGTAGCTGGCCGCGACCTTGCCGATGGACACGATATAGGCCGCCGTGCGCAGGTCCTTGACCTCGGGACGGGCGTGCCAGACCTCGCGCATCGACTGATAGGCGATCCGCATCGTGTCATCGAGGCCCGAGCGCACCAGCTCCAGCTCGTCCGAGCCGCGCAGGTACTTCTCCTTGAACTCGGGCCTGAGCGCCCAGGCATCGCCAAGGTAGCGATCCAGCCGCTCAAGCTCGTCGATCAAAAGGCGCGTGCGCGCCTCTTCGGCGCGGCGCTGCATCCGGCCGAAGCGGATATGGCTGAGGTTCTTGACCCATTCGAAATAGGACACGGTCACACCGCCCGCGTTGGCATACATGTCCGGGATGATCACGGTGCCCTTGTCGCGCAGGATGTCGTCGGCCGCAGCGGTGATCGGGCCATTCGCCGCCTCGATGATCAGGGGCGCCTTGATCCGCGGGGCATTGGTGCGGTTGATCACGCCCTCAAGCGCCGCCGGGATCAGGATGTCGCAGGCCTCTTCCAGGACCAGCGCGCCGTTCTCGACATATTCGGCGCCGGGGAACCCCTTGACGCCGGCATGTTTCGCGATCCAGTCGCGCACCGCCTCGACATCCAGACCACGCGGATCGACCAGCGCGCCGTCACGTTCGATGATCCCGGTGATCAGGCACCCATCCTCGTCCCGCAGGAAGCTGGCCGCGTGATAGCCCACGTTGCCCAGCCCCTGCACGATGACACGCTTGCCGTCCAGCGATCCGGTCAGGCCTGCGGCCTTCATGTCTTCGGGATGGCGGAAGAATTCGCGCAGCGCATATTGCACACCCCGGCCCGTCGCCTCGACCCGGCCGGCGATGCCGCCCGCGTTCAGGGGCTTGCCGGTGACGCAGGCGCGCGCGTTGATGTCGGTCGTGTTCATGCGCGCGTATTGATCGGCGATCCAGGCCATCTCGCGTTCGCCCGTGCCCATGTCGGGCGCGGGCACGTTCTGGGCGGGGTCGATCAGGTCGCGCTTGATCAGCTCATAGGCGAAGCGGCGGGTGATCAGTTCCAGTTCGTGCTCGTCATATTGACGCGGGTCGATCCTGAGGCCGCCCTTGGAGCCACCGAACGGCGCTTCGACCAGGGCGCATTTGTAGGTCATCAGCGCGGCCAGCGCCTCGACCTCGTCCTGGTTCACGCCCATCGCATAGCGGATGCCGCCCTTGACCGGCTCCATATGTTCGGAATGCACCGAGCGATAGCCGGTGAAGGTATGGATCTGGCCGCGCAGGCGCACACCAAAGCGCACCGTGTAGGTCGGGTTGCAGACGCGGATCTTTTCCTCGAGGCCCGGCGGCAGGTCCATCAGCGCCACGGCGCGGTTGAACATCAGATCCACGCTTTCGCGAAAACTCGTCTCCCTGACTTCGGTCATCTTCCATCCTTTTCTGATGCGGGGACCAGCCGAGGCCGGCTTTCGCAAGATGCAACGCTGTCGATGATGGAAGAGTTAACAGGCCATCGTGGCGAATGCATCTTTTTCCGGTGAAGCCTTGATCACGTCCCGGCGACGACACCGGATCAGAGGGGATCGGGCAGGTTTGCGGGGCCTGCGTGCAAAAACGTCGAAATAAGGGCAGCGCGCGCGGGACGCCGGAAAGGGAAATCTTTGTTTCACGCCAGCGGACAATCAGGGCGAATCCGCATCAATGTATCTCAAGCCACTGAAAATAATGATATTTTTCTTCATTCGCGCCCAAAATCAGCCACATTCGACCCGCATCCCTGAGGTTGATTAATTCCGCAACGAATTTGCTTTCTCTGTGGCTGGGCGGTCCAAAGTCTTGAGGTTCACATGCTGACTGGTTCAAACAAGGTCGATTGCAAGAACGACATCACAAAGGACGGGGTCGGATCAACAGCGACCCGCAAGCGCAGGCCGAGCCGCGGCGCGAGGCTTGCTGCGTTCCGGCGCGACGAAGACGGCGCGCTGGTCATCTTTTCGGTGTTCATGCTGCTGATGATCCTGTTCGTCGGATCGCTGGGCGTCGACATGATGCGTTTCGAGATGGAGCGCGCGAAGCTGCAGAGCACGCTCGACCGCGCGGTTCTGGCCGCAGCCGACATCGACCAGACCATGAACCCCACGGATGTCGTGAACGAATATTTCACCAAGTCGGGCCTGGGCGGGTCGGTCACGGGCGTGACGGTCAGCGAAGGCCTTGGCTACCGCTCGGTCAGTGCGACCGCGCGCAAGACGATCAACACGCAGCTGATCCACATGCTGGGCGTCGACACGATGAGCGCCCCCGCGGCCGGCACCGCGGAAGAGCGTGTGGATTCGGTCGAGATTTCGCTTGTGCTGGACGTGTCCGGTTCGATGGCATCGAACAACAAGATCGGCAACCTGCGCACCGCTGGCGGCCAGTTCATCGATGCTATCTTCGCAAACACCGAGGCGAACAAGGTGTCGATCTCGATCGTGCCCTATAACGGCCAGGTCAACGTCGGCCCCGACCTGATCGACAAGTACAACATCACCAACCGGCACAACAACACGTTCTGCGTGGACCTGCCGCCGTCGGTCTATACCTCGGCCGCCCTGTCGCGCAGCTTGCCGATGCCGCAGCATGTCTTTGCGGATACCTACAACAGCTCGAACACCAGCTCGAGCTACAGCACGTCCAGCATGACCCCGTCGAGCGTGAACCGCTGGTGCGATGCCAACCCGGTGAACCGGATCCGGGTGCATAGCAACAACGTCAACCAGCTGAAGGGGCATATCAACAACCTGCAGCCCGTCGGCGCGACCTCGATCGACGCGGGCATGCGGTGGGGCAGCGCCCTGCTGGATCCCAGCGCGCGCAGCGTCGTGTCCGAACTGGTATCCGAGAACGTGGTGATTGCCCCCTTCGCGGGCCGGCCGCTGGAATACAACGATCCCGAGGTTCTGAAGGTGATCGTGCTGATGACCGACGGGGAGCACTGGCCGAATGAATACGTCAATGACGGTTTCCGCTCGGGTCCGTCGACCGTGTATCGCAACACCGCGGACGGGCGTTATTCGATCTATCATGCAGGTGTGAGCGGCAACAACAAGTACTGGGTGCCCCATGCCGACGGCTGGAGCGCTGTCCCCTGGGGTGGCACGATCACCCAGTCCTGCACGGGCAACTGGCGCAACCGGGTCTGCACGGATGTCTATTCGAACGGCACTGCCGACCAACTTGACTGGCAGGAAGTATGGCAGCAGATGCGCGTCCAATGGGCCGCACAGCAGCTGTACCGCCGCGCCCTTGGCGGCAGCCTGAACGGCTGGATCGACATGCTGCGCACCCGCGAAGGCACGCTGCAAAGCCCCAGCCCGCATGAGGTGACGACCATGAACAACCGCCTTCTGAACCTGTGCACGCAGGTCAAGAACCAGGGCGTCGTGATCTATACCGTCGCCTTCGAGGCGCCCGCGATGGGCCAGTCGCTGCTGCGCGACTGCGCAAGTTCGCCGAACCACGCCTTTGACGTGGACGGTCTGGAAATCGCCAGCGCCTTTTCCGCGATCGCCACATCCATCCGCAAACTGAGGCTGACACAATGAGCCGTTTTTTGCCCCGTCCCCTGTGCATGGGCCGTCTGGCCAGGGCCCTGCGCCGTCTTGCCAGGCGCGAAGATGGCACCGCCACGCTGGAATTCGCCATCCTCTTCCCGGCCTTCATCATCATCCTTGTCTCGGCCGTCGAGGTCGGTTTCATCACGATGCGTCACACGCTGCTGGACCGCGCGGTCGACATGACCGTGCGCGACATCCGCCTGGGGACGGGAACCGCCCCGCAGTATGAAGAGATCCGCGACACGATCTGCGAACGCGCCGGCGCGATCCCGGATTGCAGGGAAAACGTGAAGATCGAGATGATCCGCATGGACCTGCGCAACTGGACAGAGCCGCCGGCGGATTACGATTGCGTCAACCATGCCGAAGAGGTACAGCCCGTGCGCACCTTTACCAATGGCATGCAGAACGAGATGATGCTGCTGCGCATCTGCGCCATGTTCGAGCCGATCTTTCCGCTGTCCGGCCTTGGCCGCGATCTGAAGAACAACAACGAGTCCGGCTATACGGCCATGATCTCGTCCACAGCCTTCGTGCAGGAGCCGCTATGACACCGCCCCGGTTTCTTCGCCGCATTCTGGCGCGCTTTTCCCGCGATGACGCGGGTTCGCTGACCCTTGAGGCGGTCATCATGTTTCCGCTGCTGTTCTGGGCCATGCTGTCGATGCTGGTGTTCTTCGATGGCTACCGGCAGAACAGTCTGAACGTGAAGGCGGCCTTTACCATAGGGGACATGATCTCGCGCGAGGTGGATCCGATCACGCCGGCCTACCTGGACGGCGCGGTCAACCTGTTCGACGAATTGTCGCGCTCGTCGACAGAGCCCCGGATGCGTATCTCGGTCGTCTATTTCAAGGCCAGTGACAACAAGTTCTATCGCGACTGGTCACAGCAGCGCGGCGGTGTGCCCGTGCTGACCAATGCCGACCTTGTGGCGATGCGCAACCGGCTTCCCCTGGTGCCCGACAACGAGCGCCTGATCCTGGTCGAGACATGGTCGGATTATGATCCCCCCTTCAATGTCGGCATCGACCGGCAGGATCTTTACAACTTCGTCTTCACCCGTCCGCGCTTTGCGCCGCAGGTGAAATTCGAAAGCTGAGGCAGGGCCGCGCGGATCGCGCGGCCTGCACGGTCTCAGGCCTGGCTGTCCGTGCCTTCGGTCAGGATCGCCTGCATCACGTCGGCCATGTATTTGGCCTGAACCGCAGGCGCGACACCGCCCACGCCGATCCGCCGGCCGATACGCCACCACAACCCCGGATTCCAGTGCAATGGCTGGGGGGCATGGGTGAGGATGACAAAGCCGTTCGAGGGTTTGAAGGCAAAGACCCCCCGGTTGACAGACGCGATCTGATCCATGCGGACCAGCACCTGGCCGCCCTTTTCGCGCAGCCCTTCGCGCGTCAGTTCCAGCACCGTGATCTCGGCGCGGCGCATGCGTTCGGACAGCAGCAGCACGATGACGCCCAGCCCCAGCATCAGCACTTGCCAGCCAAGCGCCTGGGGCGGTTGCGCCAGCGCGAAATACACCAGGACCCCGCCCAGTACGACAAGTACGGTGATCGCCATGACGCGCCTTGCGCCGGTGGCCGATACGGTCGCCAAAACCTCGTGCTGCATCTGATCCCGTTCCCTTTTGTCCCTGCCCCGGATATCCCGGCCCCGCCCACGCGACAGGCAGCGCCAACCGTCCGCGCGTAACTAGCCCGCTTGCCCCTGCGATGCGAGAGGGATTTGTCGCGATCGCCCGACACCCCGCATCGCCGCGCAGGATCGCCGCGCAGGCGCGCATGGTCGGGATCGCGCCGCGTTCCGCTCAGGCGCTGACGGCCTTGCGCACCATGTCCCAATAGATGGTTTCGACCTGCGCCACGTTCAAACGGCCACCGGCACGATACCATGTGGTCACGCCGGTCAGCATGGCGATCACCGCAAGCGTGGTGATCTTGGTATCCGCCACCGCGAAAACCCCTGCCGCGATACCGTCGCGCAGGATCCCTTCCAGCTCATCCTCGTAGGCGCGGCGCAACCCCTCGATCGCGGCGAAATTCTCGGGGGTGAGGTTGCGCAACTCCATGTAGGAGACAAAGACGGCATCGGGCCGTTCAAGGTGAAAGCGGATGTGAAACCGGGTGAACCCTTCGAGGCGGGCCACGGGATCGCCCGGCGCGGGGGCGGTGGCGCGGGCCGCAAGCAATTCGTCCATATGGCCGCGCATCAGGTCGAACAGCAGGCTCTGCTTGTCCGGCGTGTAATTGTAGAGCGCTCCCGCCTGCACGCCCACTTCGGCCGCGATCTGGCGCATCGACACGGCGGCATAGCCGTGGCGCGCGAAAAGCCGCAGCGCCGCCTGTGCGACCCTGGGGCCGGTGATATCCGAATGAGATCCAGCGGTACGTGCCATGGTTCTGTCTTATCTGAACATGCGTTCATATCAAAGCGGCATTCCTGCGGCCCGCCCGGATGCAGCGCTGGCGCAGGCAGCATGCTTGCAACGCGGGCAAGGCTGTTGCATGACGGGGCCACCATCGAAAGCGCGCCCCATGTCCGCATCTGCCCATCCGCACAGCCCGCAACGCCGCCTGCCCCGGCGTGTCTGCCTGTTTCTGGGGGCGGGATTTGCGGGGCTTGGCGCCTGCACCACCTTTCCGGATCTCGATGCCCGCATGACCGAGGCGGATGCGCGCCTTGCCTATCCGGTGCTGCAACCCGCCGAGGACGTGCTGCAGACGGCCACCGACAACGCGATCCAGCCCGAGACGCCCGCAACCCTGGAAGACCGCATGGCGGCCCTGCAAGACCGCGCAGATGCGCTGCGGCGCGCGGGCTTTGACGCGGAGACGCGCCAACGGCTTGAAACCGAGATCGACACATCGGACCAGACCGAAACGCCGACGGACACCCCCAAGGCGCAACCCTGAGGCATGAGGCGGCGGCGCCCCGGCAAGACGCCGCGGCGCGAAAGCCGCGGCACGCCGTTGCAAGGATGATCCGAACCCGATACATCGCGGCTGATCACGGATTTAATCGAATAGCGTTTCACGGAGGCCCCGATGACCCAACCCCTGCGCCTTGGCATTGCCGGATTGGGCACTGTCGGCATCGGTGTCGTCAAGATCGTCAAGCAACAGGCTGCCCTTCTGGCGGCCCGGACCGGGCGCGAGATCACCATCTCGGCCATTTCGGCGCGCACCCGCGACAAGGATCGGGGCGTATCGCTGTCGCGCTTCGCCTGGGAGGACGATCCCGTGGCGCTGGCGACCCGCGATGACGTGGACGTCTTCGTGGAACTGATGGGCGGATCGGACGGCCCCGCCAAAGCCGCGACCGAGGCGGCACTTGCCGCCGGCAAGGACGTGGTGACCGCCAACAAGGCGATGCTGGCGATCCATGGGCATGCCCTGGCCGAAACCGCCGAGGCGGCAGGCCGCGTGATCCGCTACGAGGCGGCTGTGGCCGGTGGAATTCCGGTCATCAAGGCCCTGACCGAAGGGCTGGCCGCGAATCGCATCACCCGCGTCATGGGGGTGATGAACGGCACCTGCAACTACATCCTGACCCGGATGGAGGCGACCGGACAGGGCTACAACGTCCTGTTCGAGGAGGCGCACAAGCTGGGCTATCTGGAGGCCGACCCCAATCTGGACGTGGGCGGGATCGATGCAGGCCACAAGCTGGCGCTGCTGTCCTCGATCGCGTTCGGCACGCGGGTGGATTTCGACGGGATCGAGTTGGAGGGCATCCAGCGCGTAAGCCTTGAGGATATCCGCCACGCGGCCGACATGGGCTACAAGATCAAGCTGCTAGGCGTGGCGCAGATGACCGGCCGCGGCCTGGAGCAGCGCATGTCGCCCTGCCTTGTGCCCGCCGGCAGCCCGCTGGGCCAGCTGGACGGGGGCACCAACATGGTGGTGATCGAGGGCGATGCGGTGGGCCAGATCGTTCTGCGCGGACCGGGCGCGGGCGAAGGCCCCACCGCCAGCGCGGTGATGGCCGATGTCTGCGACATCGCGCGCGGCTGCCGCCTGCCGGTCTTCGGCCAGCCCGCCAGCACCCTGACCACCGCGCAGCGCGCCCAATCGGTATTGCCCGCGCCCTATTACCTGCGGATGATCCTGCGCGACAAACCCGGCGCACTGGCCAAGGTGGCGGCGATCCTGGGCAATGCGGGCGTGTCGATCCACCGGATGCGCCAGTATGACCATGTGGACGACAAGGCGCCCGTGCTGATCGTCACGCACAAGACCACCCGCGCGGCGCTGGACGAAGCGCTGAGCGCGATTTCGGCGACCGATGTGGTGACCGATGCGCCCGTAGCCCTCAGGATCGAGACGGTGTGAGGGATGAAACCCCGATAACGGGGGGCTGTCTGCCCCCCGGTGCGCCGATGGCGCCCTCCCCCCGAGGATATTTCGGGCAAGAAGAAACGGGCGCGCGATCATGAGCTTTCTGGGTGTGGAGCTGTCTTTGGGCGGGCGGCGCTGGGTGGGACCGGGCACCGAGATCACCCGACAGGCCGAGGCTATCGTGCAGGCCACCGGGCTGCCCGACGCGCTGGCGCTGGTCCTCGCGCGGCGCGGCGTCGCGGCGTCGGAGGCGGCTGCCTTTCTTGAGCCGCAGTTGCGCGACCTATTGCCCGATCCACGATCCCTGCGCGACATGGAACGGGCGGCGGCGCGTTTCGTGGCCGCCGTGGGCCAAGGCGAAAGGATCGCGATCTTCGCTGATTACGATGTGGATGGCGGCAGTTCGGCGGCGCTCTTGATCCTGTGGCTGCGCCAGATGGGGCTATCCGCCACGCTTTATGTGCCCGACCGCATCGACGAGGGGTATGGGCCCAATGAGCCGGCGATGGCGGCACTGGCGCGCGATCACGACCTGATCATCTGCGTCGATTGCGGCACGCTGTCCCATGGCCCCATCGCAGCCGCCAAGGGCGCGGATGTGGTGGTGCTGGATCATCACCTTGGGGCCGAAACCCTGCCCCCCGCGCTGGCCGTGGTGAACCCGAACCGCCAGGATGAAAGCGGCGACCTGGCGCATCTTTGCGCGGCGGCGGTCGTTTTTCTGATGCTGGTCGAGGCCAACAGGCAGTTGCGCGACCTTGGCCGCCAGGGGCCTGACCTGATGGCGCTGCTGGACCTTGTGGCCCTGGCGACGGTGGCCGATGTGGCGCCCCTGGTCGGGGTGAACCGCGCGCTGGTCCGGCAGGGGCTGCGGGTGATGGCACGCCGCGCGCGGCCCGGCCTTGTGGCGCTGGCGGATGTGGCGCGGATGGATGGGCCGCCCTCGACCTATCACCTGGGTTTTCTGCTGGGGCCGCGTGTCAATGCGGGTGGCCGGATCGGCAAGGCGGATCTGGGCGCGCGGCTTCTGGCCTGCGAAAATCCGCATGACGCACAGCGCATGGCAGCGCAGCTGGACCAGCTGAACACCGAACGCCGCGACATCGAGGCCGCCGTGCGCGCCGAGGCCATGGCCCAGGCCGAGGCACGCGGGCTGGAGGCGCCGCTGGTCTGGGCCGCAGGCGAAGGCTGGCATCCCGGTGTCGTGGGCATCGTCGCCGCCCGCCTGAAAGAGGCGACGGGCCGCCCCGCCGTGGTGATCGGGCTGGAGGGGGGCGAGGGCAAAGGGTCCGGGCGTTCGGTCGCTGGCGTCGATCTGGGCGCGGCCATCCAGCGTGTCGCCGCCGAAGGGCTGCTGATCAAGGGCGGCGGGCACAAGATGGCCGCTGGCCTGACCGTGGCGCGCGACCGGCTGGAGCCGGCGATGGCGCGCCTGGCCGAACTGCTGGCCAAACAGGGCGCCGGGGCCGGGGGACCGGCCGACCTGAAGCTGGACGGCCTGCTGATGCCCGGTGCCGCGACCGTCGAACTGATCGAACGGATCGAGGCCGCGGGCCCCTTTGGCGCGGGCGCCCCTGCCCCGCGTTTTGCCTTTGCCGATGTGGCGATTCACTTTGCCAAGCGGATCGGGGACAGCCACCTGAAACTGACCTTCGGGGATGGGCTGGGCGCGCGCCTCGAGGCGATCATGTTCGGGGCCTTCGACGGGCCGCTGGGCGCGGCGCTGGAGGGTCATGGCGGGGCAAGGTTCCACCTTGCCGGGCGGCTGGAGATCAACCGCTGGGGTGGCCGCCAGAGCGTCCAGCTGCGCCTGGAAGATGCCGCGCGGGCGGTTCATTGACCACCTGCCCGGCCGCGCGGCGCGGCCGGATGGAGCCGTATCCGGGCCTGCGAAAAGAATCTCGGCCAGAGCGTAAAATTCCGCTTGCGCCCGCCATTTGCATTGCCTAAAAGCCGCCTCACGCCAAGGTTTGGCCCGTTCGTCTATCGGTTAGGACGCCAGGTTTTCAACCTGGAAAGAGGGGTTCGATTCCCCTACGGGCTGCCACTTCTTCCTGAAAATCGCCAGCCGCCCGAGATGATGTCGCAGATATCCACTGCTATGTGCCGCCTGCGCTGACTGGCGCCCCCCTTGGTGGCACAACCGGAACCCGGCCATGCGCGATGCGGTCAAGGCATGGCCACCACCGCCCGCCCGAGGGCCTGTGGGCCGGCCGGATGCGCAGGTGGTGGAACCGGGATCACGCGTTCCAGATCACAGTTCCAAGGTTGCTGATGTCATAGCCGCCATAGGCTGCGGCGCGGCTGGCGAAGGGTTTGTCCGCGCAGAAGTTCATCAGTTTCTGCAACGGTTCGTCGAACCAGGACTTGCGGTCCAGGACCAGGGCGAATTGTTCGTCCACGATGGGACAGAATTCAAGGCCGTAGCTGCGCGCCACCGCTTCCAGACCGAAGGTGACATCGGCATCCCCACGGCGCACGGCTTCGACGGCGTCGTCCTCGGTGCGGGCCACTTCGGCGAAGGCAAGATCCGACAGGTCCAGCCCTTCCCTTGCGGCGAGTTCCTGAAACAGCCTGTCGGTGCCGGATTCGGCCTGTCGCGGCACCATGCGCTTGCCCACCAGATCCGACAGTTTGCTCGGGCTGACCGTGCCGGGCAGAAACACCAGCCCGCGCCGTCGTGTCGCGAAAGAGATGAGAACCGTGTTCTGATGCGCGACGGCAGCAGATACGGCGGGCACGTTCCAGCGCCCCGATGCGGCATCGTGGATATGCAGCCCGGCCGCCACCCCTTCGCCGGCGGCAAAGCGCGCCAGACCATCAAGCGAGCCATCGAAGAACGTGGCCAGCCCACAGCGGGATTGCCGGATCGCCCAGTCCAGCAGCGGATCATGACTGCCCAGCACGATGGCAGGACGCTCTGCCACGCCGGCAGCCGGTTCGGGCAGGCCGCCTGACTTGGCCCGGTCGATCCACTGCCTGATTTCCGCCGCGGGGAACAGAAGCTTTCCGGTCGCTTTCGAACAGGGCACCGCGCCGGACGCGGCCAGGTCATAGACCTTGCGTTCCTTGAGGCGCAGCAGCGCGGCCAGTTCCTTGACCGTCAGATATTCGTGATCGGGAAGGGAAAGCTCTGTCATCTGGCACCGGTGCGCGTGTCGGGGCGGCAGCAAAGGCCGCCCCGGCAAGCCTATCAATTGCGGGGTGCGTTTGGAAAGAACAACTGCTGATCGGCGATCTTGAAGCCCGCGATGGCGTTCTGGCCCGCGTCCGACACCAGCCAATCGGCAAAGGTCTGCGCCGCATCGGCGTTGACCGAGGGGCATCTGGCCGGGTTGACCGGGATCACGCCATACTGGTTGAACAGGTCCTCGTCGCCCTGAACCTGGATCACGTAATCCTGCTTGTTTTCGAAACTGATCCAGGTGGCGCGATCCGTCAGCACATAGGCGCCCATGCCGATGCCGGTGTTGAGCGTGGCCCCCATGCCCGAACCGGTCTCGCGGTACCAGGTGCCGCTGGCGGCCATCGGATCGACGCCGGTATCGGCCCAAAGCGCCAACTCTTTCTTATGCGTGCCGCTGTCATCCCCGCGCGAGGCAAACATGGCGCCCTTTTCGGCGATCTGCGCCAGGGCGCCCTGCGCATCCTGCATACCACCGACGCTGGCCGGATCGGCGGCGGGCCCGACGATCACGAAATCATTGTACATCAGGTCGGTGCGCGCGGTGCCGAAACCTGCGGCGACGAATTTCTCCTCGGCGGCCTTGGCGTGCACCAGTAGCACATCGCCATCGCAGTTTTCAGCATTCTTGATCGCCTGGCCGGTGCCGACAGCCACCACATTGACCTGGATGCCGGTGTCCTTCTGGAAGATCGGCAGCATGTAGTCGAACAGGCCCGAGTTTGCGGTCGAGGTGGTGGACTGCACGATGATGGACTGGTCCTGCGCCCATGCGGCCCCACCCAGAAGAAGTGAGGCAACGGATGCCATGATGGATGTTTTGAGCACTTTGAATTTCTCCCTGTTCAAGTTTGTGGTGTCAGACGACGATCGTGCCGTGGAGGTAATTCCGCGCCGCATCGCTTTGCGGTTCGGGAAAAAAGGTGTCGGCCGCAGTGTGTTCGGCGACGCGGCCGCGATGCAGGAACACGACATCATCGGCCATGCGCCTTGCCTGCCCGATGTCATGGGTGACGAAGACGATGCGGACGCCACGGTCGCGCGCCTCGTTGACGATGCGCTCGATGGCAAGCACCGAGGCGGGATCAAGGCTGGCGGTCGGCTCGTCCAGCAGCAGCACCTCGGGATCGGTTGCCAGCGCGCGGGCCAGTGCCAGGCGCTGCGCCTCGCCACCCGACAGCAGGCGCGCGGGTTGATCGGCCTTGTGGGACAGGCCGACGTGATCCAGCAGGGCATCGCGCCGCGCCATGTCCTTGCCGCGCGCCTTCAGCGCGAAGTCGATATTCGCGGCCACCGAACGGCGCAGCAGCACAGGTTTCTGAAAGACCAGCGCCTGCCGCGCGGTGACCTGGGACGGGGCATGATCGCCCCAGCTGATCCGCCCCGCCGTGGGTGGCATCAGGCCGTGCAGAAGTTTCAGCAGCAGGCTTTTGCCGGCCCCGTTGGCCCCCATGATCATGGTGCAGCCGCTGGCCCCCAGATCAAGGTTCACCCCGTCCAGCACCGTGGCCCGGTCAACGCGCAGCACCAGGTCACGCACCGTCAGCGGCAGCAGCGCGGTGGAGCGCGACGCAAGGGCGATGGCCCCGGATCTGATGGCGGGCGCGTCAGGCATAGGCCTGCCTTGCGGCAGTCATGCGCACGGCTTGCACGGCCGCGTTCACACCAAGGGCGATGACCAGAAGGATGATGCCAAGCGCCAGCGCCAGCGCCAGATCGCCCTTGGACGTCTCAAGCGCGATGGCCGTGGTCATCACCCGGGTCAGATGGTCGATATTGCCGCCCACGATGATCACCGCGCCCACCTCGGCCACGGCGCGGCCGAACCCGGCCAGCCCGACTGTCAGCAACGAATAGCGCGCATCCCACAGCAGCGCCTGAACCGTCTGCCACCGGGTCAGGCACAGCGACCGGAACTGTTCGGCATATTCGGCGTGCAGATCCTCGAGCACCTGGCGCGACAGCGCGGCCACGATGGGCGTGATCAGGATCGCCTGGGCGATGATCATGGCCGTCGGCGTGTAAAGCAGCCCAAGGAAACCCAGGGGACCCGAGCGGGACAGATACAGATAGACCAGCAGCCCGACCACCACCGGCGGCAGCCCCATCAGCGCGTTCATCAGGATGAGCACCGCGTTGCGCCCCCGAAACCTGCCGATGGCGACAAGGGCCCCGATGGGCAGGCCGACAAGGCAGGCAATGGCCGTCGCGGTCAGGCTCACGCGCAGCGACAGCAGCACGATCTCCAGCAGGTCCGCGTCGCCCGAGAGCACCAGCCCGACGGCAAGCCCCAATGCCTCACCCATGCTTTGCATAATTTCCCTAATTGCGCATTATTTACATCCTGAATGCAGGTATGCAGCATGGTTGCAAAATTTCAAGGCCGGATTTTGCTTGCGGGCATGCCTTCAAAGAAGAAAATTGCCAAGCCCAGCCTTGCGGCCTAAGAAAATCCGACTGCATATTTTTCGGAAAACCCCATGGACGACACAGAGGGATTGCGCCCCAACGAGCGCAAGGTCACGCTGGAACCGGCGACCGACGCCACGCTGCGCTTCATCGGCACCATTCGCACACCCTGGCGCGATCGTGCGGATTGCCCGCGCCAGGGGCGTCTGGACGGGCCGGAATGCCAACTGGTTCTGGATCCGGTCTGGCATGACGCGCTACAGGGTCTGGAAGACTACGAGACAATCGAAGTGCTTTACTGGCTGGACCGCAGCCGTCGGGATCTGGTCCGGCAAAGCCCCAAACATGATGGCCGGACCTTTGGCACATTCGCGCTGCGCTCACCCGTGCGGCCCAATCCCATCGGCACATCGATGGTCAGACTGCTGCGGATCGAGAACGGAACACTATATGTGCGCGGCCTTGACTGCCTTGACGGCACCCCCTTGGTCGACATCAAGCCCGATCGCTGCGCCTTCAGCCCAAAACCCGCGCCGAAACCGGCCGACGAGCGCCCCTGACCGGGCAAACAGGGCCCGACCCTGACGAAAGAACACCCGCAGATCAGCCTGCGGGCGTTCCCGTGCCTGCATACCGGCCCATTGCCGTGGCCCAGGCGCCGTGACTGACCGCGCCAGAACAACCGCCGCTACTGCCGGGCAGATCAAGGCACCGCCCGACATCATATGCGGCAGGCCCGTTCAGCCGTGCTTGACCATCACGTGGCGCACGAAGGTGTAATCCTCAAGCGCATAGGCCGACATGTCCTTGCCATAGCCCGATTGCTTGATGCCGCCATGGGGCATCTCGTTGACCAGCATGAAATGCGTGTTGATCCAGGTGCAGCCATAGCGCAGCCGCGCCGCCGTCGCCATCGCCCGGCCCACATCCTTGGTCCAGACGGATGACGCAAGGCCATAGTCGCTGTCATTGGCCCAGGCCACGGCCTCGTCCACATCCGAGAAGGGCGTGATCGACACAACGGGGCCGAAGACCTCGCGCCGGACGATTTCATCGGCCTGGGTGGCACCGGCCACGACCGTGGGACGGTAGTAGAAGCCCTGGTCCATCGCCTCGCCGCCCGTGGTGATCTGGATATGGTTCATCTCGCGTGCGCGGTTGACGAAACTGGCCACGCGGTCGCGCTGGCGCAGGCTGATCAGGGGGCCGATCTCGTTCGTGGTGTCATCCGCATTGCCCAGCGCGATCGAGGCGACGGCATCGGTCAGATCGGCCACCAGCCGGTCATAGACCTTGCGGCCCGCATAGATGCGGCAGGCGGCGGTGCAATCCTGCCCGGCATTGTAGAAGCCGAAGGCGCGCAGACCTTCCACGACCTCGGACACGTCGGCATCGTCGAAGACCACCACGGGCGCCTTGCCGCCCAGTTCCAGATGGGTGCGCTTGACCGTCTTGGCCGCGGCATCCAGCATCTTCTTGCCGGTCGCCACGTCGCCCGTCAGGCTGATCATGTCGACCTGCGGGTGATTGATCAGGTAGTTGCCCACCGTGTGCCCACGCCCCGGCAGGATGTTCACGACACCTTCGGGCAGTTCCTCGGCCAGGATGCGCGCCATCTTGAGCGCGGTCAGCGGTGTCTGTTCCGATGGTTTGAACACCACGGTGTTACCGCCCCCGATGGCCGGCGCCAGTTTCCAGGCCATCATCATCAGCGGGTAGTTCCAGGGCGCGATACTGGCCACGACCCCGATGGGATCGCGCCGGATCATGCTGGTGTGCCCTTCCATGTATTCGCCCGCGATGGCGCCCGTCTGGCAGCGCACGGCACCGGCGAAGAAGCGGTAGCAATCCACGATGGCCGGGATTTCATCGTTGCGCGCCGCATTGATCGGCTTGCCGCAGTTCAGCGCTTCGAGCGCGGCGAAACCTTCGGCCTCGGCCTCGACCCGGTCGGCGATGCGCAGCAGCACCGCCGAGCGTTCGGCAGGCGTGGTGCGCGACCATGTGGTGAAGGCCTTGCGCGCCGCGGCGACCGCGCGGTCCACCTGCGCCGTGCTGGCCTCGGGCACTTCAAGGATCAGCGCACCGGTGCGCGGATCGAGGATGGGTTCCGCTGCATCCTGTCCCGGCTCGAACCGGTCACCGATCAGCAGGTCCGTATCAATCTTGCCCATGTTGTAACCTCCCTTGGGTCATGTGCGGGTCATTTGCCGGCGCCGGCGGTCTCGGAGCCGCCGCGCGTCAGGTAGTAGGCGATGAGGATCGGCACGAAGGTGGTGACGAACACCACGATCGCGACCACGTTCGTCACGGGGCGCTGGCGCGGGCGCACCAGCTCGTTCAGCATCCAGATCGGCAGCGTGCTTTGCTGACCTGCGGTGAAGGTGGTCACGATCACCTCGTCGAAGGACAGCGCGAAGGCTAGCATCCCCCCCGCCAGCAGGGCAGAGCCCAGGTTTGGCAGGATCACATGCCGGAAGGTCTGGAAACCGTTGGCACCCAGGTCCATCGACGCCTCGACGATGGAGCCGGACAAGCGCCGGAACCGCGCCACCGCGTTGTTGAACACGATGACGATGCAGAAGGTCGCGTGACCCATCAGGATCGTCCATGTCGAAAACGGGATATCCATGATCGAAAAGGCCGAGCGCAGCGACATGCCGGTGATGATGCCGGGCAGCGCGATGGGCAGGATGATCAGAAGGCTGATCTGGTCGCGCCCGAAGAATCGCGTGCGGGCCATGGCGGCGGCGCAAAGCGTGCCGAGTATCAGCGCCATCACCGTCGATAGCGCCGCCACCTTCAGCGACAGGTACAGCGGCGGCCAGATGTCGGCGCGGTTCCAGGCCACGGCGAACCATTGCGTCGTCAGCCCCGGCGGCGGGAACTGATAGGTGCGTTCATCCGTGGTGAAGGCATAGAGAAAGATCAGCAGGATCGGCAGATGCAGGAACAAGAGCCCTGCAATCGCGCCGGCGGTCAGGATCAGGGGCGGGCGGCTGTCAGAGCGCATCGAATGCCCCCTTGCGCCGTGCGATCGTCAGGTAGATCAGCATGATCACGATGGGCACCACGGCAAAGGCGGCGGCCAGCGGGATATTCCCGGCGGTGCCCTGCAACTGGTAGACCGCCTGCCCGATGAAGCGCCGCGACGAGCCCACGATCTGCGGGATGATGTAATCGCCCATCGTCAGCGAGAAGGTAAAGATCGAGCCCGCGATGATCCCCGGCATCGCCAGCGGAAAGATCACCGTCCGCATCGTCTGCCAGCGGCTGGCCCCCAGGTCGGCCGAGGCTTCCAGCATGGATTGCGGCACCCGTTCCAGCGCGGCCTGCATCGGCAGGATCATGTAGGGCAGCCAGACATAGAGAAACACAAGCCATGTCCCGATATAGCTGGTGGATAGCGACGTGCCCCCGATCACCGGCAGGGCCAGGATACCGTTCAGCACCGCCGAGGCGCCGATCCCGTCGGTGGCCCAGGTGATGATCCCCTCGCGCGCCAGGATCAGTTTCCAGGCATAGACCTTGACCAGGTAGGACGACCACAGGGGCAGCATCACACCAAGGTAGAACAGCGCCTTCCAATGGCCGCGCGCATAGCGGGCGGCGAAATAGGCGATGGGAAAGGCGATGACCACGGCGCCCAGCGTCACGGCGGCAGACATGGCGACCGTGCGGACGATGATATCCATGTTCGAGGGGCGCAGCAGTTCGGCATAGGTCGACAGCGTGAATTCCCGCCGGATCTGGCCGGAGAATTCATCGATGGAATAGAAGCTTTGAAGCAGCAGCGCCGAAAGCGAGCCAAGGTAGACCACCACCAGCCACAAGAGCGGCAGCGCCAGCAGCGCGACCAGCAGCACATTGGGATGGCGCCAGAACAGCGCCGAGACGCGGTCACCCAGCCCCCGCGTGGGCAGGATCGCCCCCTTTGGGTCGGATGGGGAGCGGGTAGGATCGGCCGCCAGCGTCATCAGCCCTGCTCCATCACATGCATGGCCCCAGGGTCCCAGGCCAGCCCCACGTCGCTGCCTTGTTCCGGCACGGGGTTGCCCTTGTTCACGAAGACCGAAAGCTCGCCACCCGGCACGGCCACGACCACGCGGGTGCCTGACCCGAGGTAGCGAAGGGCGATGACCTGACCGCGCACTCTGGCCCCTTCCGCCACGATGCCGATCGACTCGGGCCTCAGGCTGGCGGGGCGCGCGGGTGCGCCGAAGCTGGCCGCCATCTCGGCGCTGAGCACATTCGACGATCCGACGAAATCGGCCACGAAACGCGTGCGGGGCTTTTCATAGATCTCGGCAGGCGTGCCGATCTGCGCGATCTTGCCGTCCGAGAAGACCGCGACCTGATCGGCCATCGACAGCGCCTCGCCCTGGTCATGGGTGACGAAGACAAAGGTGATGCCCAGCCGCTGTTGCAGGGCCTTCAGCTCGTCCTGCATCGCCTCGCGCAGCTTGAGGTCCAGCGCGCCCAGCGGCTCGTCCAGCAGCAGCACGCGCGGTTCGTTGATCAGCGCGCGCGCCAGCGCCACGCGCTGCCGCTGACCGCCCGACAGGGCGGCGGGCTTGCGGTCGCCGTAGCCCTCCAGCTTGACAAGGGCCAGCAATTCCTCGGCCCGGTCATGGCGGATGCGCTTGTCCACGCCCTTGACCATCAACCCGTAGGCCACGTTGTCGCGCACGTTCATATGGGGAAACAGCGCGTAATCCTGAAAGACGGTGTTCACGTTGCGCCGGTTGGGCGGCACATCGCTGCAATCCTGCCCGAAGATGCGGATCGTGCCGCCCGTGGGCTGCTCGAACCCGGAAATCAGCCGCAGGCAGGTGGTCTTGCCCGAACCCGAGGGGCCGAGCATGGCAAAGAACGTGCCTTCCTCTATGATGAGGTCGACACCATCGACCGCCCGGACCGATCCGAAATGGCGCGACACGTTCAGGAATTCGACAGCTGCGGTCATGGGATCTTCCGGGTCAGACAGGGGCGCCCCCCGCTTGCGCGGGGGTGCCGTTTCGTGAGTGGTGGAAAAGGCTGTTTCAGCGGCCGCCGATCACGCCGATATAGTCGGACACCCAGCGATAATAGGGCACGCATTCGCCCTGGCTTTCGCATTTGGTGACCGGGGTCGTCCAGAAACGGATCCGTTCAAAATCATCGAAACCGTTCTTGGTGCAGCCTTCGGCTGTCTGCATCCCGCGCCCGTCGGTACAGGCCGCCGGCACCACGGGGTTTGCCCCGAACCACACCGACAGGTCCGCCTGCAGGTTCGACGACAGCGTGTGTTCGATCCACAGATAGGCGCAGGTTGTGTTCTCGGCGTTCACATGCAGCATGGATGTATCGGCCCAGCCGGTCGCCCCTTCCTGCGGGATCACGCTGGCGACGGGCACGCCGTCCGCCTGCAACAGGTTGACCTGGAACGGCCATGTGCCCGACGCCGCCATGCCTTCGTTGCGGAAATCGTCCATCTGGATGAAGGCGTCATGCCAGTAGCGCGCGGTCAGCGTGCGCTGCACGCGCAAAAGGTCCAGCGCCGCGTCATACTGTTCCTGGTTCAGCTCGTAGGGCGAGGTGATACCCAGCTCGGGCTTATGGAACATCAGGTATTGGGCCGCGTCCGCGATATGGATCGGACCGTCATAGGCCTGCACGCGGCCCTTGTTGGTCTTGCCGTCGGGCAGGTCCATTTCCTCGAACACCACGTTCCAGGATGTGGGCGGGCTGTCACCGAAGACTTCGGTATTGTACATCAGCACATTCGGCCCCCACTGGTAGGGCACGCCGTAATGCACGCCGTCCACCACGTACCAGGGTGCTTCCTTCAGCCGGTCATCCACCGTTCCCCAGGACGGGATCAGCGACAGGTTGATCGGCTGCACGCGCCCGCCCGCGACCAGGCGCAGCGAGGCGTCGCCCGACGCGGTGACCAGATCGAAACCGCCCTCGTTCATCAGGGCCACCATCTCGTCCGAGGTGTTGGCGGTCTTGACCTGCACCATGCAGCCCGTCGCCTCTTCGAACTTGGTGACCCAATCGAATTCGGCCATCGTCTCGCCGCGTTCGATATAGCCGGGCCATGCGACAATGTTCAGCTTGCCCTCGGGCGTGCCCAGTTCGGCGATCTGCGCCACGGCCGGCATCACGCCAAGCAAGGCTGCCAGTGCCGTGGTTCCCATCAGTCTGAGATGTTTCATTCCAGTGCTCTCCATGTCGGTGCTTCACGTTGCGCCGCCCCTTTCGCGGGCCGGTCCCTTATTGCGGTCAGGGTATGGAGAGGGGGGTGTTTCGCAATATCAAAATCCAGAAGCGATCCATCGGTTTTTCCGATACCTCGCCCCCGCGATGGCCCGAACCGGGGTTTTCAAGCGAATTTCGGATGATAACGAAAGCAGGCGGCCTAGCGGCCCGGCAGGGTGGATTGCGCCAACCTGATGAAATTTCGCGCTTGCGGGCTGAGCGGCGCACCCCGTCGCCAGGCAAGGCCAACCTGCACGGTGGGCAGGTCGCCCGACACATCCCGGATCTCGATTCGGTCGCCTTCCAGCGACCAGGGGCGATAGACCAGACCCGGCAGGATCGCGAGGCCCGCGCCCGTGGCGACAAGGCTGCGCACCGCCTCGACCGAGCGGGTGCGAAAGGCGATGGTGGGCTTGACCGCCAGCGCCGCCATCAGCTGCCGCATGCTTTCCTCGATCTCATCGACCATCAATTGGATCAGGGGCACCTCGGCCAGCTGCTCCAGCGAGATCGAATCCGCCTGACCCAGGGGATGGCCCAGCGGCAACCACAGCCGATAGGGCGAGACCAGCAGCGTTTCGACGTTCAAAGCCATGCGGTCATGCACCGATGATGTCAGCAGAACCGCCACATCCAGTTCGCCCCCGATCAGCAGGTGTTGCAGGTATTCGCCGCTGTCCTCGATCACGTTCAGCTCGACCCGGGGATGCGCGCGGCGAAAGCGCGACAGGATATCGGACAGCACGTAGCCCGCCACCAGCGAGGTGACACCCAGCGCCAGCCGCCCGCCTTCCTGGTCCGCCTGGCCCCGAAAGGCCTGCCGCGCATTCGACACATCGGCCAGGATCTGCTGGGCATGGCGCAGGAACTGGCTGCCCAGATGCGTGATCTCAAGCCCGCGCGCCTGCCGTTCGAACAGGGTCACGCCGAGGTCGTCCTCAAGCGCGCGGATCGCCTCGGTCACCGAGGATTGCGAGATCGACAGCACCCGCGCAGCACCCGTTACCGACCCCTGTTCGGCGGCGGCGATGAAGAATTGCAGCTGTCGCAAGGTGAATGCCATGTCGCGTACCCGCCCTTTGCCCAGGCCGCAGCATCGCGGCCAGAGCAGGCATTGGTCAAGGGCAAGCACGCGCCCCGCGACGCACGGCCACCCCGGCTAGAGGTAGCGCCCCCCCTCGGTCAGCGATCCGGCGGTGGTGCCGGGAATGAACGATGGCCCTGCCCCCACGGTGTTGATCACGCCATTCCCGGTCGCGACATAGCGCGTGCCCTGGACGGCACCGGCCCCCTCGTTCCACGTGACCTGAGAGCCCACGATCTGCGCGAGCCCGTTCAATCCGGCATAGACCGTCGCGTTGAATGTCACCGGCGCCGTCGTCACCACGCTGACGCCGCTGCCCAGGTAGATATGCCCGCCCGCTGCCGCGAAAAGGAAATGCGCGCTGCCCGTCACGCCGATCCGCAGGGTACAGGACAGCACCTCGACATAGGCGGCATTGTCGGCACCGATCAGGCGGGCCGTACCGGTGCCAAGCTCGACCGTGCCGCGAAGGTTCACGCGCGCGCCATAACGCGCCCAAAGCGTCACGCTGGCCCCCGCGATCCGCAGATCACGCAGCGACAGATCGCAAGGCCCGGACACCTGCACGCCGTAGACTGTCCCGGCAATCGTGGTCACACCTGCCCCCGCGCCTTCCAGCGAAAGGCGCAGGCTGCCATTGCCCGGCACGAAAAGCCGCCCGGCTTCCGCGAAATTGCCAGCACCAATGCGCACCGTCACCGTGAACGGCCCGCAATAGAGACCTGCGGCCACATCGACCGCCCGCTGCACCGTGCGAAAGGCCCCCGCCGCCGTATCGGCGGACCCGTCATTGGCATCGCTGCCGTCAAGGCGGACGAAATAGGTCCGGTTCGCGGTCAACCGTTCGGGCGCGCCGGTTATCCCGGCGGGAAACGCGGCCCGCCCGGTGGCGGCGTCGATCACCATCGCATCCGTCCAGGTCGTGCCGTCGGCGCTGACCTTGAGATGCAGATCGTCATCACCGGCAAGGCCCATTTCCGCCCGGCCCGACCATCCGTCCTGCCACAGGATCGTGGCTGTATCGCCGCTTGCGGCCTTGTTGATCACCAGTCGGTGGTCGTCTCCTTCGTGGGTCAACAGCGTGGCCGGGGCAGAGACCGCCAGCCTGTTGGTCGCATCCGCCGTTGTATTGATCCCGATGCCGGCCAGGTTGTCCAATCCGGCAAGGCCCGGCACCACCCAATCCGCGCCATCCCAGACCCGCAACTCGGCCGCACCGGCCAGGGTGGCGATCCAGCCGGGGCGCGGGCTGCGGAAGATCCATCCATTGCCCGCATAGACCGCCAGCGTGCCATCCTGACCCGCCCATGCGCCCCCTGCCCCGGCACCGATGGCCCAGACCTCGCCCTGGGCAGGCTGCGCCGGTGGCACCGTCGCGCCGAACCCTTCGACGGCAAGCTGCACAAGCGCATCCAGCAACCGCAGCGCCTCGTTATGGGTGACATGTTTCTGCGCCTGCGACGGCAGGATGAACGGCAGATCGAGCCGGGGTGAATTGTCCGACATGGGGCCTCCTCGGGGCTGGATGCGGGGGCCGATGGATAGGGCCGAAAGGGTCAAGGCCGGGTGAATCCGGCGCCCGGGGGCTTAACCTTCGGGAAAGGATCGGCCCCCGCGCAAGACACGCTTGGACAGGCCCGGCAGCCCGGGCTAGGCTGCGGCAAATCCCCTCGGAAAGCACCGCCATGCCCCCCAGCGCCACGATGATCATCACCAACGCCCGCATCCTGACCATGGATCCCGATCGCCCCAGGGCCGAGGCGGTGGCCCTGCGCGATGACCGTATCCTTGCGCTGGGATCGACCGCCGATATCGCGGCCCTGGCCGGCCCCGGCTGCACGATGATCGACGCGGGCGGCGCCAGCCTGCTGCCGGGCTTCATCGAAAGCCATCTGCACCTGTTCATGGGCGGGTCCGAGCTGTCGCATCTTCAGCTTCTGGGCGTCGAAGGCCCCGATCAGCTGGGCGCGGCGATCCGCCACTTTGCCAGCGCCCGCCCCGAGCGGCGGGTGATCGTGGGACAAGGCTGTGATTATGCCATCTACGGCCGCGCCCTGACCCGGCATGACCTGGATGCGATCCTGCCCAATCGGCCGATCATCCTGGTGGCCGCGGATCATCACACCGGCTGGGCCAACACCCTGGCCCTGCGCGAAGCAGGCATCCTGCAGGGCGCCACGGTGGGCCCCGGCAACGAGGTGGTGATGGGCGCGGATGGTCTGGCCACCGGAGAGCTGCGCGAGTTCGAGGCGATGGCCCCCGTCCTGCGCGTGGCGGGCGAGCACCGGATCATGGCGGGAATCGCCACCGGTTTTGATCCCCTGCCCGCGCCCACGCAAGACGACATGCTGGCCGACCTGCCTGCCATGCTGGCAGGTCTTGCCCATTGCGCGCGCCACGGGTTCACCAGCCTGGTGAACATGGACGGCAATCGCTACACGCTCGAGGTGCTGGACACCCTGCGCCAGCAGGGCCGCCTGACGGCGCGCGTGCGCGTGCCCTTCCACTATCGCAACACCCGCACCCCCGCCGATCTGGCCGAGGCCAGCGCGATGACCCGCGATTACAACGATGACTGGCTGTCATCGGGCTTCGTCAAGATGTTCATGGACGGGGTGATCGACAGCGGCACAGCCGTGATGCTGAACGACTATCCCGACCAACCCGGCTGGCGCGGCGATCCGCTGCACGAGGCCGCGCGCTTTGCCGAGATTTGCATCGAGGCCGACCGCCGCGGCTTGCAGATCGCGGTCCATGCCATCGGGGACGGTGCGGTGCGCCGCGTGCTGGACGGCTATGCCGCGGCCCGCGCCACCAATGGCCCGCGCGACGCGCGCCACCGGATCGAACATATCGAACTGATCGACCGCGCCGATGTGCCACGCTTTGCCGAACTGGGCGTGATCGCATCGGTCCAGCCCTCGCATGTGCCCGGTGCGATGGATTTTCCGCCCTTCCCCTCGCTTGACAAGATCGGGCGCGCGCGCTGGAAAGACGCCTTCCTGACCCGCACCCTGGCCGAGGCGGGCGCGCCCATCGTCTTTGCCTCGGACTGGCCGGTGGCCGACATCAACCCGTTGCGCAGCATCCAGGCCGCCCTGACGCGCCAACCCTATGACGGCGCTGCGGATGAGCGTCTGACGCTTCACCAGGTGCTGGCCGCCTATACGATCGGCGGCGCCTATGCCGAACATACAGAGGACCGCAAGGGCATGTTGCGCCCCGGTTACCTGGCCGACCTCGTGCTGCTGGATGGCGATATCGAGGCTGTCGCGCCGGACCGTATCGCAACCCTTGGCGTGGCGCGCACCATCTGCGGCGGGCGCACGGTCTGGGACGCCACCGCATAAGCGCGGATCAGCACTGGTCACAGGCCGACTTTGCCCCATCTTGCCACCGGCAGCACGATGGCGGAGCACGACCCGATGACCCAGCACGATCAGGATCATGACGCGATCGCCCTGCCCGGCGGACGGATCGGGCGTCTGTTGCGCATGGGCGGCATGACCACCGGGCTGGTCGGCGACATGGCGGCGGCGGGGTTGCGGCAACTGGCGCAGGGGCAGCGCCCGCGCATGCAGCAGATGATCCTGACACCGCAGACCGCCGCGCGGGTGACACGCGATCTGCGGGTGATGCGGGGTGCTGCCATGAAACTGGGCCAGATGCTGTCGATGGACCCCGGCCTTGTCCTGCCGCCCGAGATGACGACGATCCTGGCCGCCTTGCGGGACGAGGCGCATCACATGCCCCCCGCGCAGCTGCGCGATGTGCTGGATGCGCAATGGGGCCGCGACTGGCGCCGCCGCTTCAGCCGCTTCGACGTGCGCCCCTTCGCCGCCGCCTCGATCGGCCAGGTGCATCGCGCCCGCACGCATGACGGGCAGGAGCTGGCGATCAAGGTGCAATATCCCGGTGTCGCGGACAGTATCGACAGCGACATCGCCAACCTTGGCACCTTGCTGCGCCTTCCCGGCCTGCTGCCGCGCGGGCTGGACATCGCGCCCATGCTGGAAGAGTTGCGCAGCCAGCTCCATGCCGAAGTCGATTATACCGCCGAGGCGCGCAACCTGTCGGCGTTCAATCGCCTTCTGGCCGGTTGCGAGGCGTTTCGCCTGCCGGAACTGCACGCCGATCTGAGCACGCCGAGCGTGCTGGCAATGACGTGGCTGGACAGCCAACCACTTGAAGCGCTGCTGACGGAACCCCAGGCTCTGCGCGACCGGGTCGCCACGCAACTGATCGCTCTTCTGCTGCAGGAACTCTTTGATTTCAAGATGATGCAGACCGATCCGAACCTTGCGAACTTCCGCTACGATCCAAGCACGGGGCGGATCGTCCTGCTGGATTTCGGCGCGGTGACCCGCTTTGAGCCGCGACAGGTCGAAGGGTTCCGCACTCTGCTGCGGGCGGGCCTGGCGCGGGATCGCGCGGCGGCGGAGGCGGCGCTGACCGCACTGGGCTATATCGACAGGGCCACGCCTGCATCCCTGCGGGCGCGCATCCTCGATATGTTCGACACCGCGATGACACCCTTGCGAGACAACGCGCCATTCGATTTCGCGGCATCCGATCTGGCCATGCGTCTGAACGCGATGGGCCTTGCCCTGGGGCAGGATCCCGACATGGCGCAGACCCCGCCCGAGGGCACGCTGTTCCTGCATCGCAAGATCGCGGGCATCTATCTGCTGGCCGCAAGGCTGAAGGCCCGCGTCGCGATCCGCCCCCTTGTCGCCGCGCATGATACCACGCTGCCGGATCGCGCCTCTG
Organism: Rhodobacterales bacterium; assembly: GCA_033839205.1. Lineage (GTDB taxonomy): Bacteria > Pseudomonadota > Alphaproteobacteria > Rhodobacterales > Rhodobacteraceae > Seohaeicola. The sequence continues at coordinate 56,196 of JAJLKH010000101.1, forward strand.
CCTGATCGATCAGGCAGGTTCAGACCGGGTAGCCATAGCGCGAAATATGTGCCCAGATATCGCGGTTCACCTGTGTCAGATCGGAAATCGACCTTGCGATGCTGTCCACGGCGGCGGCATCCAGATCCAGCGCCTGCCCCATGCGGATCCCGTCCTTGCGATCGGCGATCCGCATCAGGATGGACCGGGGCGGTCCGCCTTCGGGATCAAAGGCATAGATGCAATGATTAAAGCGGTTTCGGGCGCCCGAGAGTTTCATCATGTCACGGGTCAGCCGCAGCACCGCGTCGCGTTCCTCGGGCTTCTGGTGATCCATCTTGGCCAGCCGTTCGACCAGATCCACCCGCGCGCGCGTGGTGTTCAGCGTCAGGAAGATCACGACCGCCACATCCTTGGTGGTGCCCGACAGCCCCGCGATCAGGTGCAAAAGCAGGCTTTCGGTATTGGTCCAGGTATAGTTCAGCCGCCCGATCAGCAGCAGGAATTCTTCGAAATCAGCATGTTGCGCCTCGGGGCTGATCCGCTGACCAGGGTTCATCGCCCCTCTCCCCAGTGACGCGACAGGTACCAGTTGGCGGCCTCGGTGCGGTTGCGCGCGCCGATCTTGGTGATGGCGTTGTGCAGATGCAGCTTCACCGTATGTTCCGAAAGGGACATCTTGTGCGCGATGGTCTTGTTGCGCCCCCCCTGCGAGACAAGGGCAAGCACCTCTTCCTCGCGCGGGGTCAGGCGTGGATCTGCGGCATCCGCCGCCTCTTCGCCCCTGGACGGCGCCTTTGCGGACAGCGTCGAGGCATGCACCGGGCCATCCTCTTCCGTCTCGGCGGCATAGGCCGCATCCTGCATGCGTGGCGCATCTGCGGCAGGTGTCGGGGAAATCAGATCGCCCGCGGCAAGAAGCTGCCCCGCAAGCACCAGCCGCAGCATCGCGGACCAGGGACAGATCGGCAGCGTCATCGGCAGGAGCAGCACATCGGCCAGTGACGGTTTTTGCCCGCGCTGGTCCAGCAATTGCCGCGCCACGGCCGGATCCCGGTAAGCCAGGATCCAGCCTGCATCCGGCAGATCAGCCTTGAAGGACGCGATCTTGCGAAACACCTCGGGTGCAAGGCGGTCGTCGAAAAAGACCTGCTTCACCGGCTGCGCCGATGTCCGGCTGAAAGACAGCAGATCGCGCAGGGTTTCCACCCGCAAGGCATGCGCGCCGCCCGCCTCCTGCTCGGTCATGCGCAGGATCGAGTTTGGAAACGCCAAGGCACTGCCGACAAACACGAAGATGTCTGTAGAACCGCCAAGGTTGTTACTGGGTCGCGCGTAAATGGCATCGCGTTCAAACATGTCACCCCCCCAGGCTGTCAAACGCTGAATATGTCAGAAAAAAGGTCTCTTATCGGTACTCCGCATCGGAAATATGCCTGTGGAGTCATACGACATTTTTCTAGCTATCGAAACTAGCCGAATGATTAAGGACGAATTGTGGCAACCCGATCCAGGCCGCGCACAGGGGGTCGTGACCAGCCGGAACGGTGAAAAAGACCGGTCAGAAAGGGCCAGTTCGCACCCTATCCCTTAGAATAGTTCACAAAGAACATGCTCTTAGTCCGAACTGACCGGCGCCGCCCACCTGTCAGGGCCTTTCGACCGGGTCGACAAGCATACCCGACAGGTTACTCACCCAAAGGTAGAATATTGTCTTTTCCCAAATCGTGAACAATCCAATAAACGCAATGAAATCATGGCGATAAATACGTCTTAACCATTTGTCCAACTTACGAATCCGGGGTTGGGGTGGAAATCTGTCGGCGTCGGCCCGGAATCGGGCGGACTTTTGAGACAGCACATTTTCAACGGCCGGACCGGCCCGCTCATCACATGCGACCACCGGCCAGCAGCGGCCAGCGCCCGGATCAATCGATTCGGACGAGGAGCTTCTGCACCCGGACAAGGGAGGAGCACCGACACGATTTACATGACGGGCCGATCCGCAGGTGTGGCAGCACCTCTCTGACGCCCGGCTGACTTGAGACGACAAACCCAACCATGCCCGGCAGTTGTCACTTTTGAGATGATTGGTGGCCAGCCGGGCAAACTGGAGGACCACAATCATGGTCAAGAGAAACTCAGCCACGAACAACAACTTCATGATCGACGATATCGACGTCGATACGATCGACGCGGATTTCGACACCGACATCAACGTCGAAAGCGCCGATGTGGAACTTGACGCGCAAGCGCAGGAACAGTCGACGACCACCGATGTCGACCAGGGTCAGGGCCAGGACCAGGATCAGGGCCAAGGCCAGGAACAGGGCCAGAGCACCGAGCAAGGTCAGGGCCAGGGTCAGGATCAGGGCCAGAGCGCCGAACAGGACCAGGGCCAGATCCAGGGCCAATCGGTGGACAACACCAACGGCAACAATGACAATTCCAACGCCAACGAGGTGAATATCGATTTCGGCGGTGGGGAATGGATCCCGCGCGATGACGATTTCATCGATCTCGACCTGTCGGGCAGTTCCTCTGTCGGTGATGTCTTCGGCGTCAAGGGCGATCTGGAATACGACCCCGGCAACGATCTGGACATGAGCGACGTTCTGAACGGCCTGACCTTCGGCGCGGGCAATTCCAACGCCTTCGCCATCGGCCAGACCAACAACCTGACCGACAACGACACGCTGAACAACCCGACGGTCGCCAACAACGCCGACTTCAACCAGAACGGTGACGCAAGCGGCGGCACCGCTTCGGCAGAGGAAGGGATCAAGGTCTCGTCCGACGGTGCGGAAGGCGGCGGTGACGCGGATTCCGATGGCGGTGACGCCAGCGGAGGTGCCGCTTTCGGCGGCTTTGCAGCGGCCGGAACCGACGGCGACAGCGATGGTGGCAGTGCCGATGCCGACAGCGGTGACGGCGGCGATGCCGGCGCGCTTGGCGGGTCGGTGCTGGGCCTGGCATCCGGCACGGCGGGCACCAACAGCGACAGCAGCGGCGGCGCTGGCGGCGCCGCGATGGCGGGCTCGGGCGCCGACAATGATGGCGACAGCGACCAGGACGGGGATGCCGATGGCGGCGACACCGGGGATGCCGGTGCCTTGGGTCTGGGGCTGGGCGTGGCCCTGTCGGGTGCCGAGTCGGACGCGTCAGACGCGGATGGCGGTGACGCCGGCGCCGATGGCGGTGGCCTGGGCCTGGGCCTGTCGGGCGCAGGCGCCATGGCAGGCGGCGGCACGGGCGGCGGCTCGGGCGCGGACGCGGATGCCGATGCTGACGCGGACGCAGACACCGATGCTGATGCCGATGGCGGCAGCGGCGGCGGATCCGGTGCGCTGGGTCTGGGCGCAGGCCTTGGCGCGGCGGAATCCGACGCTGACAGCCAGGCCGCTGGCGGCCCGGCGGGTGCCATGGCCGGCGTGATGGGCGGCGGCCTGCTGTCGGCGGCCCTGGCCAATGCGGAAGGCGGTGACGCTGGCAGCGGTGCCACCGCGGGCGATGCCGGGGGTACCGGCACCGGCACCGGCAGCGGCGCATCCAACGGTGGTGACGTCGGCGCAACCGACGCCACGGCAGGCGATGCAACGGGCACGGCCGATGGCATGGCCGATGCGGCCAGCACCGGCGGCGCGGGCGGCGGCGGCGCATCCGACGCGGCCTCGAACGGGACCGGCACCGGGACCGGCACAGGCGGCGATGCGGCAGGCGGAGCAGCGGCAAACGCATCCGATGCAGCATCGGACGCAGGCGCCGGCGGAACCGGAGACGCCGCAGCCGATAGCGGCGACGGCGGCCTGGCACAGGTCTTCGCCACCAGCGACATCGACGGCAGCGCCGACAGCATGGCCGAGGCGATCGCCGGTTACGGCGGCGCAGGCTGGTCGGATGACGATGCGGCCAACACCACCGGCGTAACCGGATCCGCCAGCACCAACGGCGGCTATGGCGGCGGCTCGGGCATGGCCGAAGGCGTCGGCGGCGCGGGCGGCAACATCATGGGCGGCGACGCCACCGGTGGGGCCGGAACCGTCGGTGACGCGATTGGCGGCTGGGGCGGCGACGCCACCACCGGCGCAGGCGGCGCAGGCGGCAGCGGCGGTGCCTGGGGCTCGAACAACGGCGATGATGGCTTCGTGACCGGGGAATCCTATGCCTCGGCTGCGGCGGCGGTGAACGTGACGGCGTTCAACCAGAGCATCGTCATGGGCGCCAACGTGCTGGGCAACTCTGTCGACATGACCGTGGTGGGCGGTGGCCTGACATCTACGGCCATCGGCGACGACGACCTCGGCTGACGTCCGAACGACATGGATCGGGGCTGGCATGACCGGCCCCGATCCGACCGCTGCATCGCAGGAACGGTGCCGCGTTGAAAAAAGAGGGGGATCAGAGCATGGCACTTGACCGGATCAGCGAGGAAATCGCCCATTTCGTCGGCATGTTTCACCTTGAAATCGAGGCGGCGAAACTGCGGCTGGATTACCTGGCCTTTCGCACCGAGATGGATGGCCCCGAACTGGATCCGCTGAAGGAAGACAGGTTCGCCGGCCGCGACGAGATCGCGTTGCGCGACCTCAAGACCAGATCAGACAGGCCCGACACAGCCCCGCCCACGGCAACACCCGCCGCGCCCAAGATGGCCTATGTGCCATGGCAGGGCGCCGAACGCGCGGTCAGCCCGGAACCCCAGCCCGAGATCACAATCGACACCCCCGCCCCCCTGGCGGCGGGCAGCCTGGCGCTGGGTGGGCAGATGATCGAGATTCTGCCCAATTCCATCGTGCTGGCGATCGAACAGACCGCCTTTCTGACCGATGATGACCTTCTGATCTTCGATGGCAGCGCCAGCTTCACCGATCCTGCGGTCTACCTGACCTTGCTTCACGATCTGGCGGAATTGGCCCAGACCCTGCACCTGATCGCCCCCTGGGCCTGGAGCCCCGCCGACGGGTCGATCATGGATGCGGCCAAGCAAATGGCGACGGCCATGACCGAAGCCGAGCCCCCCGAGGTAGAGGGCCTGTCAGCCGTCATCCTGCGCGGCGACGAGGCCGAAGGCAGCTTTGTCAACGGGTTGCGCGTGGACGATGTGCCCCTGATCGAGGATCTGCTGCCCGACTTTCTGCAACGCAAGGCCGATGAAGCAGAGGCCAAGGCAGAAGCGACCCTGGTAAAATCCGATGGCGTGACCGACCACGATCCAGGCCCCTTCGCCGTCGATCCCGGCCATCATGTCGTCACCGGCGGCAACCGGGTGATCAATGAAACCGTGCTGAAATCCGTGTGGGTGGATGCCCCCGTCATTGCCGTGGCGCAGGATGTGCTGCGGCTGGATGTGATCTCGCAGGTCAATATGCGGATCGCGTCGTCGGACCTTCCCGGCCCCGCGCAGGCGGCCCCCTCGCATGCGCTCAATATCGCGCGGCTTGAACAGACCTCGGCCAGTGCGGGAGATGCAGAGGCAGGTCAGTCCGGCAGCGGATCGGCGGAGGGCCTTCCCTCGATCTGGAACGTGACCCGTCTGGAGGGCGATCTGCTGCTGATGAACTGGGTCCAGCAGCATATCTTCACCACCGACTATGACCGCGTCGAGGTGCAGTTTACCGGGGCCGCCACCTATATCGGCACGGGCGAAAACCTTGTCTTCAACGAAACGCTGATCCTGAACCTTGGCTTTCACTATGACCTGATCCTGATCGGCGGCAACATGCTGACGCTGAACCAGATCACGCAGGTCAACGTGCTGCTGGACCAGGACAGCATCACCGGCGATGTCCCTGACGGCGCGACCCTGCATGCGGGCGACAACCTTCAGGTCAACACCGCCGCCATCATGACCACCGGCACCGACAGCCTGACCGAAAAGACCGACATGTTCTCGCAGGCCCTGTCCGACCTTGCGGGCGGCGCCAAGACCATTCCCGCCGGGTTGGCGCAGGATGCGCTGTTCGCGGGCAACGACGCGCTGAATGTTCTCTACATCAGCGGCGACCTGATCCAGACCAATGTGATCGAACAGACCAACTATCTTGGCGATTCAGATCAGATCCATTTCATCAAGGACATGTTCGCCACCGCCGAAGGGGCCGAGGTGACGGTGACCAGCGGATCGAATGCCCAGATCAACGCGGCCAGCATCGTGGCAGAGGGGCTCGACTCCACCGTGATGGCGGGCGGCGAGACCTATAGCGATGCGCTGATCTACCAGGCCGAACTGATCGACGACTGCGCCCCGCCCGCCGGTGTCCAGATGGACAAGCTGGCGACCGAAGCGGTGGCCTTCCTGGCCGATGACATGATCGGCCCTGCCCCTGTCGATGACTGCGGGCCGGCGGTGCAGGTCGATGATTGCCCCGGCGCGGTGGACGTGATGCAGACCATGCTGGCATGACCCAGGGCGCGTAACAGGACCCAGCCCCAGCCGACCAGGACGCCACCGGAGATATCCCTTGAACAAGATGATCGACAGACCGCTGGAATTCAGGACAGTCCGGGGCGGGGCGCGCGCGGAAAGCGGGTCGTCGATGCCACTGCTGCGCCTGACGGCGGATCTGCGGGTGCGGCCCGGACAGGCGCCAATCGGCCACACACCGGCGACAGAGCCGTTATTGCTGCAGGCAAAGGCCGCGACAGCCACCCCCGCCACGACCGCACAGCCCTCTTCGCCACCCCCGGCCGAGGTGTCCCAGGGCGCAACACCCGCCGGACCGGAAGCTGCGCCCCGGACCACGACCAAAGCCGCCCCTGCCCCTGCCCCGGATCAGGATGAATCCTCCCCGGAAGGGTCGGCACCCGCAGCCAAGGCCGATCCCGCGCAGATGAAGGCCTTTCGCGACGACAATGCCGCCTCGCTGTCTGCCGTGACCATCGAGGGCAAGACCGGCGGCCCCGTCATGCCCGGTCCCGCGCGCCCCGGCGCGGGAGAGGGCGGCGGCGGCCATGGCGGCGCGAAGTTTCACAAGCGCATGGGCCCCGAGGATTTTCAGCAAAGCCTGAAATTGGGCCTGCGCACCGTTTGGCGAAACCTGAGCATGGTCATGCTGATGACCTGCGCCACCAACGTTCTGATCTTGGCGATCCCGATCTACCTTTTCCAGATCTCGGACAGGGTGCTGACCAGCAGATCGACAGATACGCTGATCATGCTGACCCTCGTGATCGTGGGCGCGGTGGTGCTGCAGGCCATGTTCGACGCGGTGCGCCGCTTCATGCTGATGCGCACGGCCGTCGAGGTCGCGGCACGACTGGGCGCGCCGGTGCTCAGCGCGGCGGCGGCGGCCTCGCTGCATGGCTCGGGGCGCGAATACCAGACGCTTGGCGATCTGCAGCAACTGCGCGGCTTTCTGGTCTCGGGCACGCTGCTGTCCTTTCTCGACGTGCCCTTCGCCCCCCTGTTCATCCTCGTGATCTTCATGATCCACCCGCATCTGGGCATGATCGTGGTGGTCACGGCACTGCTGTTGCTGGTGGTGGCCCTGATCAACCAGCGCATCACCGCCAAACCCTTCGCCGAGGCGAACCTGGCCCAGGCCAAGGCGAACATGCATCTCGATTCCATGTCCCGCAACAGCCAGATCATCAACGCCATGGCCATGATCCCCGAGGCGGTCACGATCTGGGGCCGCGACACCGCCGCATCGCTGATCGCGCAGGTCCGCGCGCAGGATCGCAACATCATCAGCGCCTCGGTCAGTCGCGCGGTGCGGATGCTGACGCAGGTGGGCATGCTGGGCTGGGGCGCCTACCTGGCCATCGACGGGCAGATCACCGGTGGCATGGTGATCGCCGCCTCGATCGTGGCAGGCCGCGCGCTGGCCCCCATCGAAGGCTCGATCGAAGGCTGGAACGCCTTCATCCTGTCGCGTGCCGCATATGGCCGGGTCGCATCCCTGCTGCGCGGCTCGCGCCTGCAGTTCGAACGGCTCTGGCTGCCGCGCCCCGAGGGCCGGCTGAACGTCGAACGCCTGCTCTATGTGCCCGGCGGCACCAAGCAGGTGATCCTGAACGGCATCAGCTTTGCGCTGGAACCGGGCGACAGCCTGGCGGTGATCGGTAATTCCGGCGCGGGCAAGACCACGCTGGGCAAGATGCTGGTCGGATCGATCCTGCCGACATCGGGCAATGTGCGGCTGGACCTGATGGACCTGCGCAACTGGGATCCCCGGCAGCTGGGCGAGAATATCGGCTACCTGCCGCAGGACGTGCAGCTGTTCCCCGGCACCATCAAGGAAAACATCGGCCGGATGCGCGCCGATGCCACGGACGAGCAAATCCACCACGCCGCCGTTCTGGCCGATGTGCACGAGATGATCGCAAGCCTGCCGCAGGGCTACGAGACAATGGTCGCCGCCGATGGCGCGCCCCTGTCTGGCGGACAGAAACAGCGCATCGCCCTGGCGCGCGCCTTCTTCGGCAACCCCCGCCTCGTGGTGCTGGACGAACCGAACTCGAACCTCGACACGGCAGGCGACAAGGCGCTGGCCCGCGCCATCGACCATGCCCGCAAGGAAAAGATCACCGTGGTCGTGATCACGCAAAAGCCGTCACTGCTGAACGTGGTCGACAAGATCATGCTGCTGGCCAATGGCGGTGTGGCCCTGTTCGGCCAGCGCGACAAGGTCATGGCCCAATTGAACCCCGCCGCCGCAAGGCCGCCACAGGTCCCCGAGGGCGGCGCCAATGCCCTCGCGAAGCCCCAACAGCCAGGAACCCCGCGCCATGTCTGACCTGACCGTCATGCCCCGCCCTGACACGTGGTACGAAGAGGTGCCACGCTCGATCGGCAAACAGGCCGCAGTGGGCCTGCTGCTGATGCTGGTCACATTCGGCGGCTTCGGCGCATGGGCGATGATGGCGCCGCTGGCGGCCGCCGTCATCGCGCAAGGCAGCTTCGTGGCCACCGGGCAGAACAAGATCGTGCAACACCTCGAAGGGGGCATCATCTCGGACATCCTGGTCAAGGAAGGGGATCGCGTCCATGAGGGGCAGATCATGCTGACGCTGGACCAGACCCTGGCCCTGGCCAGCACGCGCGAGCTGTCGCTGCGCCGCATCCGGCTTGAGGCAACCCAGGCGCGGCTGATGGCCGAACAGCAGCATCTGGATACGCTGACCTTCGCGCCGCATCTCGAAGCCGAACGCACCGACCCCGAGGCCGCGATGATCCTGGATGGTCAAAGCCTGGCCTTCCAGGCCTCCAGCGCCAGCCTTGCCAACGACATCAGCGTGATTGCCCGCAACCTCGAAGCGCTGGACATCCGCACGACGGGCTATGGCATACAGTTGGCCTCGACACGCAGCCAGCTTGGTCTTCTGGCCGAGGAACTGGCCGCCAAGACCCAGCTTGTGGAAAGCGGCCTGTCGCGCCGCAGCGAGGCTTTGGCCCTGCAACGCGCCATGCTCGAGGCCGATGGCCAGGTCGGACGGCTCGAGGCCGAGATCGCCGAACTGGCCGAGATGCGCGCCAAGTTCGAAGCCCAGATCGCCAAGACGCGCGACGATTACAGCCGCAACGCGCTGACCCAGCTTCAAACCGTCGAAAGCGAGCTTGAAAGCGTGCGCGAACAGTTGCGCAAGTCCGAGAACATCCTTGACCGGACCCATGTGATCGCGCCCGTCGATGGCACCGTTGTGCGCCTCTATTATCACACGACAGGCGGCGTCATCGAGACCGGCCGCCCCATCGTCGAGATCCTGCCCGCCGATGCACCGCTGATCATCGAGGTTCTCGTGCCGCGCAACAGCATCGACAGCGTGCATGTCGGCCAGCATGCCACCGTCCGTCTGACCGGCATGAACCAGCGCACGACCCCGGTGCTCAACGGTCTGGTGGATTACGTCTCGGCCGATGCCATCGCGGATGGCACGAACGGGACACGCCGCGAGGTCTACCTGTCGCGCGTCACGGTGCCCGTCAGCGAGATGCAGCGCATCCAGGGGTTTTCCCTCACGCCGGGGATGCCCGCGGAAATCATGATCCAGACCGAGGAACGGACATTTGCGCAATACCTGGTCAAACCGGTGCTGGACAGCATGTCGCGCGCCTTCCGCGAACAATAGCCACCCGCGTCACGCATGAAAAATCAACCCGAAATCTTATTGCTTCAGCGCAACACTCTACTTTAGGAATATTATTTTTCCTTGTTTGAAAGGCCTGCCGCGCGCATTCTTACCGTCGAGCATACCCCTTTTTTCAACAGCCCGGCGATGAAGACCGGCATGGGGGACCTGATGGCAGGATGTACCATGAGCAGCTTTTGCTGGCGCAAAGCGGGACAAGGCATCGCCGTGGTTGCAGGGGTATCCCTTGTGGCCGCTTGCACCGATGCGCCCTACACGCCGCCGACATTCCCCTTTCTCGGCACCTACAGCGCCCGCGCGGACAGCGTGCCAAGACTCCTGGACAATCATGACTGGTGGCGACAGTTCAAGGATCCGGTCCTTGACACACTGGTGGAACGCGCGCTGTCGGACAGCCTCAGCCTTGAGCTGGCCAAGGAACGCGTGATCGAAGCCCAGGCCGCGCGCGACGGCTTGCCCATGGCCGCGAGCCTTGCACCCAATGCGCGGGTGCAGCGTGAACGGCAGGACGGCGGCCCCAGCCTGACCCGGTCCGAGGCCAGCCTTGGCTTTGACTGGCTGCTGGACATCTACGGCGCCAGGCGGGCCCAGGTCGAAGCCGCCGGCGCCCGGATCGAGATTGCGGATGCCGAACTGGACGCGGCGCGGCTTTTGCTGCTGCTCAACCTCGCGAATGCCTATGTCGATTTGCGCTACCAGCAGGCCAGCCTGCATCTGCGCCGGTCCGAACTGCGCTCGCGCCGCCAGACGCTGGACCTGGTGGATACCCTTTTCAAGGGGGACGCGGCCACCAGCATCGACGTGGTGCGGGCCAAGGCGCTTGTCTCTGAAACCCAGGCGGAAATTCCGGCGATCGAGGCGGCGATCGCAAACCTCAAGTCCGAAATCGCGGTTCTGTCCGGGCGGATGCCGGGCCAGGCGCTGCCTGATCTTGACAGCCGCGCGGTCCAGCCGCGCGTCAGCCTGTCGCCCAAGGTCGGGATCCCGTCGGATCTGCTGCGCAATCGTCCGGACATCCGGGTGGCCGAACGGGGTTACTATGCGGCCCTGCGGGATCTTAAGGTTGCGAATGCGGCCCTTTATCCGCAACTCTCGTTGGGCGGCACCATCAGCCTGTCCTCGGTCTCGGGCAATCGCAACACCGATTACGTCTTTGGCCCGGCTCTGCGTCTGCCCGTGCTGCCTGCGCAAGGCGCGCGCGCAACGGTGGCACAGCGCGATTCCCGCGTGCGCCAGGCCCATACCGCCTGGCGGATCGCCGTGCTCGAAGCGATCAGCGATGTCGAGGGCGCCCTTGCCGATTACGAAGCCAGCATGCGCGGACGCAACGCCGCCACCGAAACCGTCCGGCTTTATACAGAGGCCGTGCGCCTGACCCGCGAAAGCGTGGACAAGGACGGCGGCACCATCCGCGACCTGATCGATGCCGAACAGAACCTTGCCGTTGCGAACGCCGGTCTGGCCAATGCCTTGCGGCAATCCGGCCGCAGCTTCATCGCGCTCAACATCAACCTGGGCGCGGGGCATCGTTACGGCGCCCTTGCGGAAAAGGCGCGCTGAACCGCCCTGCCCCCGCCGGGATCATGAAGGCGCAAGCAGGCGTGGCGCGGCCCCTGCAGGTAATCAATCATCATCCGTCACCTGTCGAAAAAACCGGTGGCAGCCGCGCCCCGCATTCTTGGACTTGTAGAGCGCCGCATCCGCGTCGGCCATCATGCGCCCCATGTCGATCCTGTCATAATCGCCGGACAGCACCGTGCCGATACTGCCCGAAATCCGGCACAGCCCGTCACAATAGGGGATCGGCTGGCACAAACGGGCGATGATGCGCTGCGCGATGGCGTCCAGCAGGGCACGATCCTGAAGCTTGGGATAGACCAGCACGAATTCATCCCCGCCGATGCGCGCCACCGTATCGCCGCCGCGCGTCTCTTCGGTCAGGATATCCGCGACATGGCGCAGCACGTGATCGCCCGCGGCATGGCCAAGCGTATCGTTCACCGCCTTGAAGTGATCAAGGTCCAGGTGCATGACGGCAAAGGGCTCGCGCCCGTGGCAAAGCCGCTCCAGCAGGTGGTCAAGCGCCCGGCGATTGGCAAGACCCGTCAACGTATCGGTCAGCGCCTGGGCCTCTGCCGCGACCATTGCGCCCCGCAGGCGCAGATTAAGCTTGCGGCTCTCCTCCATCGCGGCCGATTTCGCCTCGAAAAGGTATAGAAGCTCCACCGTCATGTCCGTCACGGCAAAGTCCGCAGCCGTCAGCGCGTAATCGCGCAAGGCGTCCATGATCGAAATTCCGAACGACAGGTTCAGGACCATGCCATGCCCCGTGGCGGCCAGGCATCCCTTGAAGGCGGTCGCGGGATGATCGCGAAACACCAGTTGCAGGGTCTTGCCCTGCAACGGGCGCAGGTCGTCCCAGGCGGTGATCTGCCGCGGGCGCGTGACTTCGAACAGGTCCAGGACCGATGCGCCCGTCAAGCGGGTATGCGGGCGCAGCCGCGACAGTGTGGGGCCCGCATGCAGCACCTCACCCGCGGGGCCAACCAACAGATGCATCGGGCAAAGAATATCGAGAACGGATGCCATATCGGCCGGGTCAAACCCCTGCCCGGGCCTTGCCTTTGCCGGTTCTTGCTGGTCGACAGGCACCATACCGCCCGCATCACCGGCCGGATCATGCTGCCTGTCATCCATCGTGGCCCGCTGTCCGCCCATGCCTTAGCCCGCCTTCCGGCCCAGTTCGAACCGGCGCCCCGCGCTGTAGTCCTGCGCCACAAGCGCGATCTCGATCACTTCGCACCCCGGCGCGGGCGCGCCGTGGTCCAGCACGACCAACGCGCCATAATCGTCAGCCATGGCCCGCAGCACCCCCATCATCACCGCGCCGAAACCAAGAAACCCGCCATCCTGCCGATAGGGCGCGCCCGTCAGGCACCGCAGCAGATAGCGATTCGGCGCAATCTCCTGCAGTTCCAACGCGGGCAGATCCAGATCCGCCACCGCCAGCCGGGCGCGATCGGGAAGATCGTCCAATGAGCACAGGAAATCGGTGAAGCCTTCGCCACCAAACCGCAGCAAGCGGCGCAGCGCCTCGATATTCGGGTGCGAGACAAGATAGGTGCCCAGATCCTCCAGCACCTCGGCCATGGGTCGCCCAAGCCGTCGGCAGGTTGCATCCAGCACCCTGCCCGTCAGCGCCGGATCATGGTCCAGCATCGCCTCGAACCCGGCGCCATCCAGTTGGGCCGCGCGGGCCACATCGCGCCATGTTGCCGGACCGTGCATGTCGGTCACGAAACACTGTATCGCCCGGTTGATAAGCCCATGCATCCCAGATCCCCTTGCTCCGTTGCGGGCAGGATCCCGGAAAACCGTAAATATTTGACCAATATCTTCAATTTGCAGGACTTTCGCCAGCCCTGCGCCCGGAAACAGCCCCAGGGGCGCCCGCCCCCGGGGGCCCGGGGCGACCTGTCCCGTCACCTTGCGGGATCAGAAATCCGTGGGCGCGCCACCTTCGGCCTTGCGGCGGCTGACGAAGGACAAAAGCTCTTCATGGATGGCCGCATCCATCGGCGGCGCTTCGAATTCGGCCATGATCTGGCGATAGATGCCATGCGCGCGTTCATGCGTCCAGACCGCGCCCGCGATATCCCAGGCCTCGTAGTTGCGCCAGTCGGACAGGAAGGGTTGATAGAACGCCTTTTCATAACGGTCCTGCGTATGCTGGATGCCGAAGAAATGGCCGCCCGGCCCCACCTCGCGGATCGCCTCCAGCGCCAGGTCCTCGGGCGTCGTGGCGAAGGTCACAGGCTCCATGTAGCGCTGGATCTGCTGCAACACCTCGCAATCCATGACGAATTTCTCGGGGCTGGCGATCAGCCCGCCCTCCAGCCAGCCAGCCGCGTGATAGATCATATGCGTGCCCGACTGCACCGCCGCCCAAAGGCTGTTCGATGTCTCCCACATCGCCTGACCGTCGGGGATATTGGCCGCGCAGACGCCGGACGACCGCATCGGCAAGCCGTAGAACCGCGCCAGCTGCCCGGTCATCTGGGTGGCGCGCATGTATTCGGGCGTGCCGAAAGCGGGCGCGCCCGATTTCATGTCCACGTTCGATGTGAAGGTCCCGATGGCGCAGGGTGCGCCGGGCCGGATCCACTGGGCCAGCGCGATCGCGCACAGCCCCTCGGCCAGGCTTTGCGCCACCGCCCCCGCCATGGTCACAGGCGCCATGGCCCCCGCCAGCGTGAAGGGAGTCACGACAAGCCCCTGCCCCCGGCGCGCCAGACGCATCCAACCATCCAGCATCGGGATGTCATGCTTGAGCGGCGAGGTGGAGTTGATGTTGGTGAACATCTTCGGGCTTGCGTCGAACTCCTCATGCGTGTGACCGCCCGCGATGCGAACCATCTCCATCACATCCTCGACCCGCTCCTTGCCCAGGGAATAGGCATGCGCGACCTTGTCGGTCAGGGTCAGCGTGTCATAGAGCACATCCAGATGCCGGACCGATGCATGCACATCCACGGGTTCCACCGGATAGCCACCGATGAAATGGATACAGTTGAAATACTGGCTCAGCTTCAGCAGGTCGCGGCACATCTCGCGCGTGCCGGACAGCTTGCGCCCGGTCGCCATGTCCCAGTAGTTGGGCGGGGACGAGACATTGCCGAACAGGATATGGTCGCCCCCGATGGTGATCTGCCGATCGGGGTTGCGCGGCGTGATCGTCCATTGCTTGGGCGCACGCTCCAGCATTTCCATCACGAAGTCGCGCCCCATGCGGACATTCTCGCCCTGCACGGTGCATCCCGCCTCGCGCAGGATGTCCAGCGCCTCGTGGTTCAGGAACTCGATCCCGATATCTTCCAGGATGAACATGGCCGCCTCGTGGACAGCCTGCACGCCTTCGGCGGTCAAGGGTTCGATGGGGCGGTCCAGGTTGACCGGCAGGCGCCATGGCATCTGCTCGATCACGGACTTGCCGCGACGGGTTGCATGCCCTGCGCGGCCACCGCTGCGTTTCCTGCGAAGCACCTCTTCCGTCATCACGGCCTCCTGGATTGTCGGAAGACCAGCAAACTACCGCAGAAGGCAGCGCGCCTTTCCGATTGCGACCGAGGACGTCGTTTTTCGCAAATGGCCGCGCAACTCCGGCGCGGCCAGGCGGTCAGGCGTCGATCCAGGCCGGGATATGACCGATATCGGGCAACACCGCATCGGCCAGCGGGGCCAGATCCGCGGTCAGCGCCGTACCGGTCAGCACGCCCAGCGTTTGCATCCCGGCACGCCGCCCGGCAAGCAGGTCGTGGTGGCTGTCGCCCACCATGACCACGCGCGCAGGGTCCAGGCCCGTTTCGCGGCAAAAGGCCAGCAAGGGGGCCGGATCGGGTTTCGCGCCATGGCCACTGTCGAACCCGGCGACGAAATGGAAGTGCCCCAGCACCCCGGCGGTGCCCAGATGCGCCAAGGCTCCGGCTTCGGTGTCATTGGTGATCACGCCCAACGCAAGACCGCGGGCGGCAAGACCGGTCAGGTAAGGATCCAGCGGCACCGCCGGGGCCAGGGGCGCCGCCGCGGCACGCAGGCTCAGGAAAGCCTCGATCTCTTCCACGGGCCGGTCCGGCAAGGCGGTGCCGATCGCCTCGGCGGCTTCGCGGTTGGTGCCTGCGATGATCGGGCTTTCGGGGCGAAAGGCGCGCGCGGCCAGATCAAAGACGGCTGCATCGGCAATGCGCTGCGCCAGCGCGGGATCGCCGGCTGACAATTCGTCGATCACCCCCAGCGCCCAGACATCCCATGTCGCCCGGAAATCGAACAGGGTGCCGTCCTTGTCGAAGATGATACCGTCCACGCGCATGCCTGCCTCCTGCCCATGCCCTGGCGGTTGCCAGATTCCGCACCCGCCGTCCCGCGTCTAAGGTGGCCGTGTGACACTGCGGTTACAAGCCCTTCCCGCGCTTGACTTTCGCGGGCCGATCCTGTGGCTTGACCGGCATGGACAAGACCGGACCCTACCGCCTTCATGCCTCGTTGGGCTATCATCTTTCCGTCGCCGCGCGCCAGCAGGAGCGGCGGCTTGACGAGGCCTTGAAAACGCTTGGCCTGACGCGCACCACCTGGTGCGTGCTTCTGGCCGTGGGCAACGAAGGTCTGTCGCAGCCATCGGACATCGCGGGTTTCGTGGGTATCGACCGCACCGCCACCAGCCGGGCCCTCAGGCAGATGGAGGCCGCGGGCCTTCTGGCACGCTCCAGCGGCACCGAGGACCGGCGCACCCGCCGCGTCGAACTGACCCCGGCCGGCTGCGCCGCGATCGAGGCAGCAACCCCCTTTGCCCGGCAGAACGCCGCGATCATGGCCGATCGACTGGCGCCGGGCGAGCAAGAGGCGCTGATCGCGCTTCTGACAAAGCTGCGCCCCGAGGATGACGCGCCCCTGAACACGCTCTGACCAGGTCGCGCCCGGTCACGTCCAATGCATCTGCGCGCCACCCGGCAAAGCTGCGCGCGCGCGCATCGGCGCATCATAGGGCTGACGCGCGGCATCGCAGAAGGCAATGACCCAGGCATCCTCCAGCATCAGGAAATCCAGCAGCGCCCCAAGGAACGCAGGATCCCCCGCGCCCGCGCGCAGATCATCGATGCTGGCGCCGCTCGCGGCCATGAACTGGCCCAGCACCTCGTCATTGCCGGCCATCCAACCCAGCACCTCGATTGCCAGCACCTCGGCCTTTTCCTGCTCGGATTTCATTTTCTTCAGCCTGGAAAGAATTCTTTAACCAGTTTGAGTAGAGACTGCGGGAACGCGGTTGGCAAGTGGCCCGCCGCCCGTTTCCTGAGGCTGAGGACAATGCCCGGCAAAATCCTGATCGTGGATGACATTCCCACCAATCGCATCATGTTGCGGGTGCGGTTGACGGCCGCCTTCTACGATGTGCTTCAGGCCGCAAGTGGCGCCGAAGCGCTTGAGGCGATTGCCCAGCATGCCCCCGACCTCGTGCTGCTGAGCGCCGGTTTGCGCGATTGCCACAGCCTTGATCTGTGCCGGCGCATCACCGGGTCTGCCGATGGCTGCGATCAGGGCGAAACCGATGTGACCCCGCTGGATCTGCCGGATGCGCCCCCGGCGCCACCACCCGTGCTGATCCTGTCTCCGCAGGCCGATCATGAGCTGCGGTTGTCGGCGCTGGCCGCCGGGGCCGAGGATCTTCTGGCCTATCCGCTGGATGACCTGCTGTTGCAGGCGCGCCTGCGCAGCCTGATGCGGGTCGGCGACAGCCTTCAGGAATCGCATCTGCGCAACGGAACCAGCAAGGCGCTGGGTTTTGCCGAAGCCCCGCAGGATTTCGTGGCCCCTGCGCGCATCTGCATCCTGACCGATCCGGGCCTGCGCGAACTGACCTGGCTGCGCGGTCTCGACACCCTGCCCCACGGGATCGTCAGCCAGCATGACAGCCGCAGCTTCCTGCGCGACATCAAGGCCGAGAATGCGCCGGATCTCTGCGTGATCGTGCTGGATCGCAGCATGTCCTCACCCGGCCTGCGGCTTTTGTCGGAACTGCGCGCCCATCCCGAAACCCGCCATGCCGCCGTCATGGTCATCCTGCCCGAAGCGGACAATCACATGGCCGCGGATGCGCTTGACCTCGGGGCGGGCGATGTCGTCGCAGGGCGGTTCGACCCGGCCGAACTGGGCTTGCGGATCACCAGCCAGATCCGGCGCAAACGCATGGCCGATCAGCTGCGCAGCACCCTGCGGGATGGCATGCGCGCGGCGGTGACGGACCCGCTGACCGGTCTTTACAACCGGCGCTATGCCTTGCCGCACCTGATGCGCATGGCCGAGCACGCCAACCGCAGCGGGCGGCGTTTCGCGGTGATGCTGGCGGATCTGGACCATTTCAAGCGGATCAACGACCTTCATGGTCATGCCGCCGGCGATGCCGTTCTGGTCGAAGTGGCGCAGCGTCTGCGCGCCAACCTGCGCGCGGTAGACCTGCTCGCCCGCATCGGCGGCGAGGAATTCCTGATCGCGCTGCCCGACACCAACAGGACCGAAGCGCGGATGGCCGCGCGCCGCCTCTGCCGGATGGTCGCGCAGGATCCGATCGATCTGCCGGGAAAGGGCCTGTCCGTCACCATGACGGTCAGCATCGGCGTCGCCATGGGCCATCGCCCGCAGCCGCTGCCCTCGGACCCGCTGCCGCAATCGGTAGAAAGGCTGCTGCACCGGGCCGACAAGGCGCTTTACGGGGCCAAGGCCTGCGGGCGCAACCAGGTCACGATCTGCAACACCGCCGCCTGAAAGTCGCGGCGGGGCGGGTCAGTTGCGCGGGGCCTCCTCGCGCGCATTGCGGCGCTGTTCGCGCCAGTTGTCGCGCCGCTCCAGCCGCTCTTCCAGCCTGTCGGCAAAGGCAGCGCGCGCCGCGGCATCCATCCCGGCAATGCGCTGCAACAGCAGATCCTGGCCGATCTTCTGCCGCTCCAGCCCCGCCTGGAACTGCCGCTCGACGATGTCGCGCACGGCAGACGGATCATAAGGCTCGGCGCGCAGCGCCTGCACGACAGCATCGAAATCGGCGCGGATATCGCCGCGCATCGGCCGCCCCTCGGCCTGCATGGCCCGCATCTCGCGCCAGATCGCGCGCCGATCCTCCCGGCTCAAGGCGCCGGTATAGGGACCACCCAGGTGATCGGCCCGCGCCCCGACCCTGTCGCGCAGGTCGTCATGGCGCAGCGCGGCCCCGATCGCAAGGCCGGCAACCGCCAGGTTCAGCGCCAGCGAGACGAAAAGCACCACCTTGATCCAGCCGCCCGATGGCGCCGGTTTCGGACCGCCAGGGCCGGTCGGGGATGCGGGATCGGTCGGATAGGTCATGTTCAGCCCTCGTTCAGGTCCATGGCGATGTCGAAATCCAGCTCGGGCATCAGGTCGACCATAAAGGTATCCGTGCCCTGGCCCAGCACGGCGGTCGCGAGGTCGGCAAGCCCGGCCGGTGCGGCGATCCCGATGGCCAGCCCCATCACGCCCGCCGTCGCAAGCCCACCCAGCGCAGGCCAGCCGCCCAGCGCCTCGCGCAGTTGCTCCCAAAGGCCAGCGCGCGGCTCGGGACGCGGCGCGGCGACCGGCTGCGCGGCCAGTGCATCGGCCAGAACCCGCGCCATAAGCGCATCCGAGGGGGCCGGCTCCATGCGGCGTGCCGCCTCGAAAAAGCGCTCCAGCCCGTCATCATCCAGCGGTGTCTTGCGCTCGTCAGTCATCTTCATACCCCAATTCTGCGCGCTGGCCCGAAAGGGCCGCCGTCAAGGCGCGTTTGCCCCGGGCGATCAGACTTTCGACCGCCTCGGCGCTGATGTCCATGATCCCGGCAATCTCGGGATTGCCCAGACCCTCAAGGTGGCGCAGCACGACCGCCTGTCTCTGGCGTTCCGGCAAGGCCGCCAAGGCCCGCTGCAAGGCCGCAGCCCGCGCCTTGTCCTGCAAAAGACCGGCCGGCCCCGGCGCGGCATCCTCCGGCTCGGGCACGCTGTCCAATGCGACAGCGCGCCTTTTGCGCAGGCGGTCCGTGGCCAGGTTGGCCGTCACCCGGTACAGCCATGTCGACACTTTCGCCTCGCCCTCGCGCCAGTCCGGTGCGAT
Source organism: Rhodobacterales bacterium (assembly GCA_033839205.1). GTDB lineage: Bacteria > Pseudomonadota > Alphaproteobacteria > Rhodobacterales > Rhodobacteraceae > Seohaeicola. The sequence continues at coordinate 75,915 of JAJLKH010000101.1, forward strand.
CCGCCACAGCCGCAACATCGCTTCCTGCGTGACATCTTCGGCCTCGGCCCGGTCGCCCAGCAACCGCATGGCATGGGCATGTACCCGTGGCGTCAGGCGCAGCGTCAGCGCCCGCGCCGCCGCCGCGTCCCCCAAGGCGAAGCGGCGCAGCAGCACGTCATCTGCCAGATCCGAAGGGGCATCGAAAGCCATTGTCATCGTCCCTACGGCCTATCCTGTCCCCGCTCTTTCGGCAATCGGGTGACCTGTCCGGGCGGAATGGCCCCGCGGGGGCCATTCCCATTCATGCGTTCAAGCGTCGATCAGTCGTTCTTGCGACCCCAGGGATGCCCGTCACGGTGGTGGCCGTCACCCTGCCGATGCGCGCCGCGCATGTCGCGGGCGGCTTCGAACTCCTCGCGCGACAGGGCGCCATCCCCATCCTCGTCCAGACGCGACAGCATCCGCGCGAACCGATCGCCCTCGCGGGGGCCTGCGCGCATTTCCTCGGCCGACAGCTTGCCGTCACCATCCCGGTCCATCCGCTCGATCATGCGCACGCTGCGCTCTGCCATGCGCGCGGTGGCGCGGGCCAGCATCTGCGCCTGCATCTCGTCCGCATCAAGCAGGCCATCCTTGTCGGTATCGGCCTCTTCGAAGCGCAGGGTGGCATGGGCCTGCATTTCCTCGGCAGTGATCTTGCCGTCGCCATCCGCGTCGATATCCTCGAAGGGAAGCATCATGGGCCGGTCGCCACGGTCATCTGCGCGGCCGGGCATGTCATCGGATGCGGCGAACGCGGCCCATGCCGTGCCGGCAAGGGCCAGGGCGGTCAGGCTGGATATCAGAACAGTGCGTTTCATCTTGATCTCTCCGGTATGGGGGCGGGTCATGGCAGGGGTGCCCTCGCCGCCTGTTGTGCCTCTGCTACGGCGCAGCCGGTCGCTTCCGTCGCTGCGGGCGAAACTTTTTTTGCCCGAGCCTTCCCATGCCGTGCCCCGCTGCCGGGCATCGGCGGGATTTTGCGACATGTAGACGCGGGACCGGGATCACCGCTTTTCAAGCAGCGCGAATTGGCAGATGGTCGCGCCTTCACAGACCCCGAGGCGACCATGACCCACCACAGCCACCACGCGATGACGGATCCGCAGACCCAGACTGTCCCGGATCAGACAGAGGTTGATGCGACCGCGCAGAAACCGTCCCACCGCGAAACCTGGCCCGCGATGTGGAAGGGCTGGCGCGGCAAATGCCCCAACTGCGGCAGCGGCCCGTTGCTCAACGGCTATCTCTCGGTGCGCAAATCCTGCCCCGTCTGCCGCGAGGAATTGCACCACCATCGCGCCGATGACGGCCCGGCCTACCTGACGATCCTGTTCGTGGGTCACCTGATGGCGCCGCTGCTTCTGTTCGTCTTCGAGACATGGCGCCCCGAGCCGCTGATCCTGTTCAGCATCTTCGCCCTTGGCTCTGTCGCACTATCGCTCTACCTTCTGCCCAGACTGAAAGGGGCGATCGTGGGCCTGCAATGGGCGCGGATGATGCACGGGTTTGCCAAGGCAGCGTGACCCTTTCGCCGTGAAAGGGACAAGATGAGCATCGACAAGACCGCGATCCGCAACGCCTCGACCGTGATCGTGCTGCGCGACCGATTCAACGACCCCCATGTGCTGATGGGGCAGCGCGGGTCCAAGGCAGCCTTCATGCCCGATAAGTTCGTGTTTCCCGGCGGCGCCGTGGACGATGCCGATCGCGCCGTGCCGCTGGTCACGCCGCTGCCCGATCTTTGCGCCGGGCGGCTTTGCGAAGACGCGCCCCCCGATCTGGCACATGCGCTGGCCGCCGCCGCCATCCGCGAGCTGTGGGAGGAAACAGGCCTTGTGCTGGGGGCCAAGGGCCTCTGGACCAGCCCGCCGCCCGATTGGCAGACATTCGCCGCGACCGGCCACATGCCCGCCGCCCATCCGCTGCAATTCGTGTTCCGCGCCGTCACCCCGCCGGGTCGCCCGCGCCGCTTCGATGCGCGCTTTTTCCTGGTCGACGCCGATGATCTGGCCAGCGATCCCGATGATTTCAGCGCCGCCTGCGACGAGCTTTCACATCTGCAATGGATCCCGTTGCCGCGCGTGCGCGAATTCGACCTGCCCTTCATCACCGAGGTCGTTCTGGCCGAGGTGGCGGCAAGGGCAAGGGAAACCGAGCCCCCCGCAAGCGTACCCTTCTTCAAGAACAACGAAGAGGAAAGCCTGTTCCTGCGCCTTAAAGGAGTAGGACCAATGACAGGACGCTCGCACTGAGCAGGCCGATACCCGCGATCTCGCGGGCGGTCATGCGTTCGCGGAATACCAGCACCGATACCGCCAGCGAAAAGATCAATTCGATCTGACCGACCGCGTTGACATAGGCGGCATTCTGCAAGGTAAAGGCGGTGAACCAGCACAGGCTGCCGGCCATCGAGGTCAGCCCGATCCAGACCGCGCTGCGCCGCGCCGCGATCACGGCGCTCAGTTGACCGGGCTCGCGCCAACGCAGCCACAGGGTCATGGCGATGGTTTGCGATGCCGTGACCGCCCCCAGCGTCACCATCGCGCGCAGGAAGGGATCGTCGCTGGCCAGCTCAAGCGATGCGCCGCGATAGGTCACACCCGATATGGCGAACAGGATGCCGGACAGCAGGCCAAGCCCCGCCGCGCGGGTGGCGATACGCTGCGTCCAGTGCCCCCCGGTCAGCCCCGGTGTGCCAGACAGCAGCAGCACGCCGACCAGCCCCACAAGGATCGCGCCCAGCCCGGCGGCGCTGACGCCTTCGCCCAGAACGATCAGACCCACCAGCGCGGTCTGCACCACCTCGGTTTTCTTGAAGGTAATGCCGACAGCGAAATTGCGTTGCCGGAACAGCGCCACGACACAGACCGTCGCCAGTATCTGCGCCAGCCCCCCTGTCAGCGCATAGGCCCAGAAGGTGCCGTTCAGATCCGGCAGCGCCAGCCCCCGCAGCCCCAGGTAGATCGCCACCAGCAGCAGCACCAGCGGCGCGGAATAGACAAAGCGCGCAAAGGTCGCGCCTGCCGTGGACAGGGCCCCCATGCTCAGCTTTTTTTGCAGCATGAAGCGCGCGGTCTGAAACGCGGCGGCAAGGACGGTGGCGATGACCCATGTTTCCATGGGCGCTCTCATGCCCTCAAATCACGGACGACGCCAGAGGGGATGCGGCACCGGATCCTTGGCCTTGAACAGGTAGCGCCGGAAAATCGCGCCATAAGACGGGAACATGTAGCCATCATTGCAGGCCAGGTACCTGTCGCGGTTGCCGAAATAGAGACCGGGCAACCTGTACCAGGGCAGCTTGGGATGCATGTGATGCACCACATGCAGGTTGTTGTTCAGAAAAAGGAACGCCAGCAGTCCCCGATCCTCGATGATGACGGTGCGCCCCCGCGCGCGCAGATGGGCCTGGTGTTCCAGGAAAGTGCGGATCTTGAGGATCGAGATCGCCGCGTAAGTCGCCAGCACGAAGGCCCAGACCGGCATCTGCCCCAGCGCGGCCATCCAACAGATCACCAGCGCCAGCGCCGGGACATGCCACAGCCAGCCGCGCAGCACCGCCCGGTCCCCCGCCCGGATCGCGCGCCAGTCGGCCGCCATGAACGCCACCTGGCTGACCACGGGCCCGATCAGCAACCGCCCCACAAGGCGGTTGTTCAGGTTCAGAACCGCCTGCACCCATCGCGGCAGGCGATCCCAGACAGCGGGATCAAGATAATTGCTTTCGGGATCGTCATAGGGATCGGTCAGGATCGCGTCGCGGTGATGCGCCAGGTGGGTGTCGCGAAACCGGACATAGGGAATGCAAAGGGTCAGCGCCGGAAAAACCAGCGCCTCGTTCAACCACCTGTGGCGCGTGGGATGCCCGTGCAGCGCCTCGTGGCAGAGCGAGGAATGCAGCGCTGCCGACAAGGCCACCATCACCATGCCCAGCGGCAGAAACCACCCCGCCGCCCATGTGGTGCCGATACCCCAGACTGCGTAGCACCCCGCCAGCAGGGCCATTGTCGGCCATTCGATGGATTTTCCCGAAACGCCCTGCGCGCGACTGCTCATGAAGGCCCGTCTTTTCCTTGTTTTCCAAGGCTTATGCCGACGGCTGACAGGTTTGAATTCGGGAAATGGTTAACATTTCTCGACGAAGGTGATAATAATCAACACATGCGTGAAAAATTGGACAAACGGCAGCGCGCCGCACAGTTTCGCCAACGTCTCGCCCTCGCGATGGAGCGCAAGGGCGTGAACCAGAGCAGCCTTGCCCGCCGGATCGGGGTGGACCGCTCGACCGTCTCGCAACTGCTGGGCGGCGATGGGGCGCGCCTGCCCAATGCGCAGGTCGTGGGCGAATGCGCAGCGGCGCTGGGGGTCTCGGCGGATTGGCTTTTGTCATTGTCGGACAGGCCCGAAACCGCCGCCGACCTGATGGCCATCTCGCTCTCGCTGACCGAAGCCCCGCGCGCCCTTGTCGACGAACAGATCTTCAGCTGGCACCGCGAGGCGGCAGGCTACAAGATCCGCCATGTCCCCGCCGCCCTGCCCGACATGCTCAAGACCCGCGCGCTGCTGGAATGGGAATATACCCCCCATCTGGGCCGCACCACGGAACAGGCGATCAATGCCTCGCAGGACCGGCTTGACTGGATGCGCGGGGCGCATTCCGATTATGAAATCGCCCTGCCCCTGCACGAGATGGAAAGCTTTGCCCTCGGCACCGGCTACTATGCGGGCCTTTCGGCACGGATCAGGCGCGAACAGATCGACCGCTTCCTGGCGCTGAACGCGCAATTCTACCCCGGCCTCAGGCTTTACCTGTTTGACGCGCGCCGCGTCTATTCCGCGCCGATCACCATCTTCGGCCCTATGCTGGCCGTGCTTTACATAGGCCGCAACTACGTGGCCTTCCGCGACAGCGAACGCGTGCAGGCCTTCACCCGGCATTTCGATCATCTTGTGCGCGAGGCCAGCGTCTCGGCCCGCGACCTGCCCCTGCATCTGCAGGCGCTGCGCGACCGGATCACGTGATCCGCCAGTGCCTTAGCGTGCGCTTTGCAGGCGCGTCATGTCATAGCCATACCAGTCCAGGATCTCGCGCGCGGCGCGCAACCGGTCGGGTGCGGGTTGGGCGCTGCGATCCAGGATCAAGGCCCGCGATCCCGAAGGCGTGCCCAGAACGGCGGTGCGGAACCCCTCATCGACCCAAAGCACCCACAGATCGCCGGGCGGCGTATCCGCTCCGCGCGGGCGCAACCGCCCCGGCGCCACAAGGTCATAGACCTCGCGCCGCGTCGCCCCATCCGTCCCGGTGATATCGGCCACGATCTGTCCGGTTGTGGCGCGGCGGTACAGATGCCGCTCTGGCGTTATGGCCTGCCCCGGTGCCGCGAAGGCCGCGACCTGCACCCAGTCGCCCAGGAACCGCGCCGTATCGAACCGCTGGGTCGAGGCGAAGGGCGCGCCGGGATCGCGAAACCCCCGCTCGGGCACGGGCGCATTGCACGCGGCCAGCAGGGCCAGCATCAGCAGGCCGGACAAGGGGCGAAACAGGGAAATCGGCATGACACTCCACTCCGGGCGGGCCAGCGCCGCCACATCCGCACCCTAAGGGCGCGCGGGGCAGCCGCGCAAGCGATAGCCGCAGGAAGGCTCAGACGAACCGCAACCGCCGCACCGCCCACCAGCTGACCGCCGCCATCGCCCCCGCAGTGGCCAGGCACAGCGCGACACCGCCCAACTGGTAGGACAGGCCCGACAGCAATGTGCCCAGCAACCGCCCCGCGGCATTGGACATGTAATAGAACCCCACATCCATCGTGACCCGCTCGTCGCTGCTGAAGGCCAGGATCAGGTAGGAATGCACCGATGAATTGATCGCAAAGACAAAGCCGAAGACCAGCAGCCCCGCCACCAGCGACAGTGTCAGCCAAAAGGCCGGCGCCCCCGCCACAAGAACCAGCCCCGCCAGCACCAGCGGAATCGGCACCAGAATCCCAGCCCAGCGGATCGCCTGCGCGACGATCTGCTCCTCGGGCCGGGTAGCCGCCCGCAGGATGCGCGGCGCCGCGCCCTGCACCGCGCCATAGGCGATGATCCAGGCCGCCATGAACCCGCCGATCAGAAAAAATGCGGCCCGCGCCCCCTCGGGCGTGCCATCCGACAGGACCGACTGAAAATAGACCGGAATGCCCACCACGAACCACACGTCGCGCGCCCCGAACAGGAACATCCGCGCCAGTGACAGACGGTTGATCCGCGCATCGCGCGACCAGACCTGCGTGAATTTCGCATCCTTGCGCCCCTGGGGCAGCCCCTGCGGCATGAAGATGACGACCGCCAGCAGGATCACAGCCAGAACGCCCGCCATGCCCCAGACCGCAGGCACGAAACCGATCAGCCCCAACAGCGCCGCCCCCAGGAAAAAGCCCAGCCCTTTAACCGCGTTCTTCGACCCCGTAAGCCAGGCCACCCAGCGGAAAAGCCCCCCATCCGCCTTGGGCGCCAAAAGCTTGACCGCCGATTTCGACGCCATCTTGGACAGGTCCTTGGCCACGCCCGATGCCCCCTGCACCGCCATCACGAAAGCCACGGATGCCGCCACGCTCCAGCCCGGATCAAGCTGCGCCAGCGCCGCAAGCGCAGCGATCTGCACCGCAAGCCCCACATAAAGCGTGACCGTCAGCCCGAAGCGCGCCGCGATCCAGCCCGCCGACAGGTTCGTGATGATCCCCGCCACCTCATAGAGCAGGAACAGCCATGCCAGCTGCACCGGGCTGAACCCCAGCCCGTTGAAATGCAACAGCACCAGCATGCGCAGCGCGCCATCCGACAGCATGAAGGCCCAATAGGCCGCCGTCACCGCCACATAGGCGCGCAAACCGTTCGGGGCGGTGTCGCTCACATCGTCCCCGCGACCATGCGGGCGATATCGGCCATGCGGCAGGCATAGCCCCATTCGTTGTCATACCAGGCATAGACCTTCACCTGCGTGCCGTTCACCACCATGGTGGATGGCGCGTCGATGATGGCCGATCGCGGTTCACCGCGATAATCGCAGGACACCAGCGGGCGTTCTTCATAGCCAAGGATGCCCCGCAGGTCGCCTTCGGCAGCGGCCTTGAACAACCCGTTCACCTCGTCCACCGTGGTGGCCCGCTCCATCTCGAAGACGCAATCGGTGATCGAGGCATTGAGCAGTGGCACACGCACCGCATGGCCGTTCAACCGGCCCTTCAGTTCCGGGTAGATCAGCGTGATCGCCGTGGCGCTGCCGGTGGTCGTGGGGATCAGGTTGGTCAGCGCGGACCTTGCCCGCCGCATGTCCTTGGCGGGACGATCCACGATGGTCTGCGTATTGGTCACATCATGAATTGTCGTGATTGATCCGTGTCTTATGCCCAGATTCTCGTGCAATACCTTCACCACGGGCGCCAGGCAGTTCGTGGTGCAGCTGGCCGCCGTCACAAGCCGATGCTGCGCCGGATCATAGAGGTGATGGTTCACCCCGTAGACCAGGTTCAGCGCGCCCCCATCCTTGACCGGCGCCGAGACGATCACCGTCTTGACCCCCGCCGCATAATAGGGCGCGACCTTCTCGGCGGTCTTGAAGACGCCCGTGCAATCCAGCACCAGGTCGATGCCCAGCGCGGCCAGCGGCTGATCTTCGATCCGCTTCTGTGCGGTCACCTGCATCCGCTGCCCGTTCACGGTCAGGCTGTCGGCATCATGGGCGATATACCCCCGCCAGCGGCCATGCACGGAATCGAACTCCATCAGCAGCGCATGCTGTTCGGGCGTGCCCGCAGGATCGTTCAGCAGGACGATATCGCCCAGCGCCGGATCATCCGCCAAGGCGCGCAGCAGCAGCTTGCCGATACGGCCAAATCCATTCAGCGCGATACGGGTCATGCGTTTTTTCCTTCCAGTACGGCGTCGCGGCCGATGTCGTCGATGTGTTTTTGCAAACTGATCCGGTCCAGCGCATCCATCGGCAACGCCACGAAGGCCGCGATCCGGCGGCGCAGCGCATCGAAAGCAGTGGCAAAGGCCAGCGCCTGCTCGGCCTCGGATCCGGTTTCCTTGACGGGATCGGGGATGCCCCAATGGGCGCTCAGCGGATGGCCCGGCCAGGGCGGGCATTCCTCGGACGCGGCCCGGTCGCAGACGGTAAAGACGAAATCCATCCAGGGCGCGTCCTCACCCTCGAACTCTGCCAGATCCTTGGAGCGCAACCCCTCCGTCGCGAAACCTGCCCGCTCCAGCAGGGCGACCGCACGCGGATGCGGTGCTCCGCGCGGAACGGTGCCCGCGGAATAGGCGCGGAAACGCCCTTGGCCCATGTCGTTCAAAAGCGCCTCGGCCATGATCGACCGCGCGGAATTGCTGGTGCAGATGAACAATACGTTGAACATGCCCTTATCCTGTCCGTTGTGGGGTTGCGTTCCGGGATCCGTCAGATGGGCGCAGATCTCTGGCCGCCCGCGGCAGCAGTCATCGACCAGAAATGTGACAAGCATACCCGCGCGCTCCAGATCGACGCTGTAGTAAAGCGAGCGCCCCTCGCGGGTCGCGCGGATCAGCCCCGCGCGCTCCAGGTCGGACAGGTGATGCGACAGCGTATTCTGCTTGAGCCCCAGCGCCTCGGCGATCTCGGTTGGGCGTACGCCCTGCGGCATGTGACGCATAAGCAGCCGAAAGACCGACAGGCGTCCGGCATGACCAAGGGTCGCGAAAGCGGTGATGGCAAGATTCGTATCCATATTTCCTGAATAATGGAAATATGGATACGGTCAAGCCCGTTCGTTCAAGATCAGTAGGGCAGCGGATGCGCCCGGTGCACCTGGTCGATCCGCGCGGCTAGCCCCTCGGGCAGGGTCATCCCCGCGCCTGCCAGCACATGTTCAAGCTGCGCCTGTGTCGTCGCGCCAAAGATCACCGATGTCATGAAAGGACGCGCCGCACACCAGGCCAGCGCCATATGCACCGGGTCCAGCGCGAACTCCGCCGCCAGATCCAGATAGGCCGCGACCGCCAGATGCGCGCGTTCGGTGTTGCGCCCGCCAAGATCGGGGTTCAGCGTCCTGCGCGATCCTTCGGGATTGGCCCCGTCGCGGTACTTGCCGGTCAAAAGCCCCGTTGCCAGCGGCGAAAACGCCAACAGGCCCACATCCTCGTTCACGCTCATCTCGGCCAGGTCCGTGTCATACATCCGGCACATCAGCGAATATTCGTTCTGGATCGACGCCGCCCGCGGCCAGCCCCGCTCATCCGCGATCCGCACCCATTGCGTGGTGCCCCAGGCGCTTTCGTTGGACAGGCCGAAATGGCGGATATTGCCCTTCTCGACCTGCTGTTGCAGCGCCTCCAGCGCATCCTCCATATGGGCGATGGTCTCGGCCCGGTTCTGCCCCGAGGGATCATAACCCCAGTTGCGCCGGAACATGTAAGACCCGCGATTGGGCCAGTGGAACTGGTAAAGGTCGATCACATCCGTCTTCAGCCGCTTCAACGAGCCTTCGACGGCTTGCGGAATCGTGGTCGAAGAAATCGGCGCACCGTCGCGCACATGGGCCATGCCTTCGCCACTGTGCTTGGTCGCCAGGATGTATTCGCCACGCCGCCCCGGGTTGGCCGCCTGCCATGCGCCGATCACCTCTTCCGTCAGGCCGATCGTCTCCTTGGCCACGGGGTTGACCGGATACATTTCGGCCGTGTCGATGAAATTGATGCCGTGATCCAGTGCCGTCTCGATCTGGCGATGGGCATCGGCCTGTGGCGTCTGCGTGCCCCAGGTCATGGTCCCCAGGCACAGTTCGCTGACCATCAGGCCGGTCCGCCCCAGCGGGTTCATCTTCATCGCGGCTCTCCTTCTTTGGCTCTTCGCCGCGGACCCTAGCGCTTTTTTCGGCAGGGTCACCCCTGAAATGGATATTGGAACAAAAGCAGAACATGCTAAGCTGAAACCATGACGATTCCCCTGAACCCCACCCTGCTGGCCCGCGCGCCGCACCGCCCCCGCCCGGCCCTGGCCCTGGCCGATGACATCCGCCTGACCCTGGCCCGCCTGCACGAGGCCTGCGGCCCCGCAAGGCGCAGCTTTGCCATCTGGCTGGCAGGCGCGGTGCAGCGCCAGCACAGGGGCCCGGTGATCTGGATCGCGCCGCGCCACCTGCCCGACCGGCCCAACCCCGACGGCATCGCAGGGCTGGCCCGCCCCGAAGGCTTCGTGCATCTGTCACCCCAGCGCCCCGAGGATCTGCTGTGGTGCATGGAGGAAGCGTTGCGCAGCGGTGCCGCCCCCCTTGTGGTCGCAGACCTGCCCGCCCCGCCCGGCCTGACACCCGTGCGCCGCCTGCACCTTGCCGCCGAAACCGGCGCCGCCGAAGGCGTCTTTGCCCCCCTTGGCCTGATCCTGACCCCGGACACAGGGGGCGCGCCAGGGGTCGAAACCCGCTGGCACATGGCCCCCGCCCATACCCCGGCAAGCCAGGGCTGGACCCTGCGCCGTCTGCGCGCGCGCCAGGACCCACCAAGGGACTGGCAGCTGCACGGCCCCGCCCATGCCGCCACCGGACCGATCCGGGCCAAGGTGGCGTGACGCACATGTGACGAACCGTGCAAGGGACCGCGCCCGCCCCTTCATGGTTCTGCAAATACTCGGGCCATGACCCGCAAAAGGCGTGCAAGCCCCCTTGTCATCCCCGACAGGATGGGCAGGACTGGCCCCATGCGCCTGATGATCTCTTTCGCGGCCCTCTTTCTGTCGGTCATCCTGCTTCAGCTCTCGACCGGGGGCGTGGGGCCGCTGGATGCATTGTCGGGGCTGACGCTGGATTTCACCAATGCCCAGATCGGTCTGCTGGGCTCGGCGCATTTCCTGGGCTTTTTCATCGGCTGCTGGTGGGCGCCGCGCCTGATGGGCACGATCGGCCATTCGCGCGCCTTCGCCGCCTTCACCGCAACCGGGGCGATCGGGCTTCTGGCCCATATGCTGGTGATCGACGCCTATGCCTGGGCGCTGATGCGCGTCGCATCTGGCCTCTGTGTCGCGGGCTGCTACACGGTGATCGAGGCCTGGCTTCAGGCCAAGCTCACCAACGAGACGCGCGGCCGCGCCATGGGCACCTACCGGGTCGTTGACATGGGCGCGTCACTGGTGGCGCAGATGGTGATCTCGGTGCTCGAACCGGCCTCCTACGTGTCCTACAACCTGCTGGCGCTGCTGTGCTGCGCGGCACTTCTGCCGATCACCCTGACCCGTACAACCGAACCGGACACCCCGACCGCGCTGCGCCTGCGCCCGATGCTGGCGGTCACCCGTTCGCCCCTGGCAGCGGCGGGGGTTGTCGTGGCCGCTTTGTCCAGCGCCTCGTTCCGCATGGTCGGCCCGGTCTACGGCCAGGGCGTGGGCCTCGCCGTGGACCAGATCGCCTGGTTCCTCGCCGCTTTCGTGGCGGGCGGCGCGCTGGCGCAATACCCGGTGGGCTGGCTGGCCGACAAATATGATCGCCGCTGGGTGCTGATCTGGCTCTCGGTCGCCTCGATCGGCAGTTCGGCCCTGACCGCGGTGACGGGTGACCTTGGCACCACGGGCGTGCTGCTGACCGCCACGCTTTTCGGCGCCACGACCTTTCCGATCTACTCGGTGGCCGCCGCCCATGCCCATGATTTCGCCGATGCATCCGAACGGGTGGAACTATCGGCGGCGCTGATGTTCTTCTTCGCCCTGGGCGCCATTGCCGCACCGCTCATGGCCTCGACCCTGATCGAAGCCTATGGCCCCTCGGCCATGTTCGTCATGATCGGCGCAGGCCACGCGGTGCTGGTGATCTTCGGTCTGATCCGCATGCGCATGCGCCCCCGCGCCGCGCGCCGCACGCCTTACGTCTGGGCGCCGCGCACCTCGTTCCTGATCGGGCGGCTGACCGGGCGCACCCGCGACGAGGACTGAACCCGCAAGCCGCCGCTGGAACCCTGCCGCGCCTTGCGCTAAGGAAGGGCCAATCCGCACAAGGGCACATGTATATGGCACGGCATCTGATCACCTCGGCAATTCCCTATATCAACGGGATCAAGCACCTGGGCAACCTCGTGGGCAGCCAGCTGCCCGCCGACCTTTACGCCCGCTACCAGCGCGGGCGCGGCCACGAGGTGCTGTTTCTCTGCGCCACCGACGAACACGGCACCCCCGCCGAGCTGGCCGCCGCCAAGGCGGGCAAGCCCGTGGCCGACTACTGCGCCGAAATGCATGATGTGCAGGCCCGTATCGCGCAGGGCTTCCGCCTCAGCTTCGATCATTTCGGCCGCTCCTCCAGCCCGCAGAACCACCGCCTGACCCAGCATTTCGCAGGCCGGCTGGCCGAGGCCGGGCTGATCCGCGAAGTCACCGAAAAGCAGATGTATTCCAAGGCCGATGGCCGCTTTCTGCCCGACCGCTACATCGAGGGCACATGCCCCAACTGCGGCTTTGATTCCGCGCGCGGCGATCAATGCGACAACTGCACCAAGCAGCTGGATCCGGTGGACCTGATCAACCCGCGCTCGACCATCTCGGGCTCGACCGACCTCGAGCAGCGCGAGACCAAGCATCTCTACCTGCGCCAAAGCGCGATGCGCCAGCAGTTGCAGGACTGGATCGACAGCAAGACCGACTGGCCGATCCTGACGACATCCATTGCCAGGAAATGGCTGAACGACGGCGACGGGTTGCAGGATCGCGGCATCACCCGCGACCTGGACTGGGGCATTCCCGTCAAGAAGGGCGATCAGGACTGGCCGGGGATGGAGGGCAAGGTCTTCTATGTCTGGTTCGACGCGCCCATCGAATACATCGCCTGCGGTGCCGAATGGGCCGAGGCCAAGGGGCTCGACGCCGCCGCATGGGAACGCTGGTGGCGCACCGACAAGGGCGCGGGCGACGTGACCTATACCCAGTTCATGGGCAAGGACAACGTGCCCTTCCACACGCTCAGCTTTCCCGCCACGATCCTCGGCTCGGGCGAGCCGTGGAAGCTGGTGGATTACATCAAGTCCTTCAACTATCTCAACTATGACGGCGGCCAGTTCTCGACATCGCGCGGGCGCGGCGTCTTCATGGACCAGGCGCTCGAAATCCTGCCCGCCGATTACTGGCGCTGGTGGCTTCTGTCCCATGCACCCGAATCCTCGGATGCCGAATTCACCTGGGACAACTTCCAGGCCTCGGTGAACAAGGATCTTGCCGACGTTCTGGGCAATTTCGTCAGCCGCATCACCAAGTTTTGCCGGTCCAAGTTCGGCGAAGCCGTGCCGCAGGGCGGCACTTGGGGCGAACAGGAAACCGCGCTGATCGACACGCTCACCGCCCGCATCCGCACATTCGAGGCGCTGATGGACGCGATGGAGGTGCGCAAATCGGCGCAGGAGCTGCGCGCGATCTGGGTGCTGGGCAACGAATACCTGCAATCCGCGGCCCCTTGGGTCACCTTCAAGGAAGACCCCGAACGCGCCGCCATGCAGACGCGCCTGGGCCTGAACCTGATCCGGCTCTACGCGGTGCTCTCTGCCCCCTTCATCCCCGATGCAAGTGCCGCGATGCTGGCGGCCCTTCACAGCGACGACGCCACATGGCCCGAGGGGGATCTGGGCGAATGGCTCTCCGCCCTGCCCGCAGGCCATGCCTTCACCGTGCCCGAGGTCTTGTTCGGCAAGATCACGGACGAACAGCGCGAGGATTGGCAGACCCGCTTCGCCGGCATCCGCACCTGAAAAAGGGCAGACCCCCAAGGGCCCGCCCGCTTCTTCTTGCCAAAAATATCCGCAGGGGGATCGTTGAACAGCGCGCCGCGCTGTTCAACGTAGGGGGGATGCATCCCCCCGCTCCGCCCTCAGGTCTTGAACACCCGGTAGATCGCCGGGATCACGAGGACCGTCAGCAGGGTCGAGCTGAACAAACCGAACAGCAGCGACAGCGCCAGCCCCTGGAAGATCGGATCGGCCAGGATCACCGTCGCGCCGAACATCGCCGCCAGCGCCGTCAGCAGGATCGGCTTGAACCGGATCGCGCCCGCCTCGATCAGGATATCCACCGGCGACTTGCCCGCGGGATCCGTGTGGCGGATGAAATCCACCAGGAGGATCGAGTTGCGCACGATGATCCCCGCCAGCGCGATGAACCCGATCATCGACGTGGCCGAAAATGGCGCGTTCCACAGCCAGTGCCCCGCCATGATGCCAAGGAAGGTCAGCGGCACGGGCGTCAGCACCACCAGGGGCACCCGGAACGATCCGAACTGCGCCACCACCAGCACGTAGATGGCCAGAAGCGCCACGCCAAAGGCCGCCCCCATGTCGCGGAAGGTGACCCAGGTGACCTCCCACTCCCCGTCCCACAGGATCGTGGGGCGGCTGTCATCCAGCGGCTGACCGTTCAACAGCACAAGGGGTTTCGCACCCTCGGCCCAGTCCATCGCGTCCAGCGCCTTGCCCACTTCGACGATACCGTAAAGCGGCGCCTCGAAACGGCCGGCCAGTTCGGCCATCACCATCTCGGCAGGGCGACCGTTGCGGCGGAAAATCGGATAGGACATCACCTCTTCCTCGATCCGCACGACATCGCCCAGCTCGACCACGCCCCGCGCGCCCGGCAGCACATTGGCCGGGATCGGCGTCGACAGGAACCGCTCGTCCATCACCCGGTCCGACAGGTCGCGCGCAACCGTGATCGGGATCGGGCGGCGCCCGTCCTCGCGATGCGAATAACCCACCGTGGTCTCGCCGTTCAGAATGCCGATCGTGTCGAAGACATCCTGCTCCTGCACCTGGAAGAATTCCAGGTCATCGGGCGAGATGACGGCCCGCAACCGGCGCGGAGGCTGGCCGAAACTGTCATCCACATCGACGATGAAATCGATGCTTTCAAAGGCCGCGCGCAGCTTGGCGGCGGTCTCGCGCCGTGCCTCGGGCGTCGGCCCGTAAACCTCGGCCAGCAGCGTCGCCATCACCGGCGGCCCCGGCGGGGGTTCGACCGTCTTCAGGCTGGCCCCCTCGGGCAGGTCCAGCGCCTTCAGGCGCTCGCGCAGCTCCAGCGCGATCTCGTGGCTCGATCTTGCGCCATGGCCCACTTCCGACAGGTTGATCTGCACATCGCCCATGTAGGGCTCGGCCCGCAGGAAATAATGGCGCACCAGCCCGTTGAAGTTGAACGGCGCCGCCGTGCCCGCATAGGTCTGGACGCTGACAACCTCGTGCAGGTCCATCGCGATCCGCGCCACCGATTGCGCCACCGCATCCGTCGCCTCGACCGATGTGCCCTCGGGCATGTCGATCACCACGGCCAGTTCCTTCTTGTTGTCAAAGGGCAGCAGCTTGACCGTCACATGCTGCGTGTAAAGCAGCCCGAGCGAGCCGAAGGACAGAACCGCCGTCACCAGCAGAAAGACCAGGCTGCGCCCCTTGGTGGCCAGAACGGGCCGGGCGACACGGGCGAACAGACGCCCCAGGAAACCGCCATCGGCCCCGTCATGGCCATGCATCGGCGCCTTGCCCGCGATCTTGACCATCAGCCAGGGCGTGACCATCACCGCGATGAAGAACGAGATGATCATCGCCGCCGAAGCCACCGCCGGGATCGGGCTCATGTAAGGCCCCATCAGGCCGGACACGAACAGCATCGGCAGCAGCGCCGCCACCACCGTCAGCGTGGCGACGATGGTGGGGTTGCCCACCTCGGCCACGGCGTCGATGGCGCGGGTCACGCGGTCGCGCCCGTCCTTCATGCCCCAGTGGCGGGCGATGTTCTCGATCACCACGATGGCGTCATCGACAAGGATACCGATGGAAAAGATCAGCGCGAACAGCGACACCCGGTTCAGCGTATAACCCATGATCCAGGCGCCAAACAGCGTCAGCAGGATCGTCACCGGAATGACCACCGCGACCACGATGCTTTCGCGCCAGCCGATCGCGACCAGCGTCAGCACGATGATCGACAGCGTCGCCAGGAACAGCTTCAGCAGCAGCGTATCGGCCTTTTCCTTGGCCGTTTCGCCATAGTTGCGCGTGATCTCGACCGCGACATTATCGGGGATCAGCGTTTCCTGCAGCGCGGCGGTCCGCGACAGGATCTGTTCGGCCACGACCACCGCGTTCGCCCCCGCGCGCTTGGCAAAGGCCAGCGTCACGGCGGGGCTGCGGCTGATCGCGCCATCCGCGGCGCGGGTCACATGGCCCACGATCCGGTCGGACATGTCCGGCACGAAGTCGATCGTGGCCACATCGCCCACATAGACCGGGCGCGCATCGCGCGTGGTCAGCAAAAGCCCTGCGATTTCGGCCGGCGCGGTCAGGCTCTGCCCCGCCACAAGACCGATCTGCTCGCCCCCGTCGCGCACCCGGCCCGCAGCCATCGTGCGATTGGCCGATTGAACCTTGCCCGCCAGTTGCTGCAGCGTGATGCCATACATCGCCATGCGCTCGGGGTCCGGCGCGATGCGGATCGCCTCGGACGCCTCGCCCACCACATAGCTCAGACCCACGTCCTGAACGCGCGACAGATCGGCCCTCAGCTCGCGCGCCAGCCGTGTCAGGTCATTGGCGCTGACCTCGGCCCCGTCCCTGGCCGTCAGGGTCAGGGTCACGATGGCCACATCGTCGATCCCGCGCCCGATGATCAGGGGCTCGGGGATGCCCACGGGAATGCGGTCCATATTGGCGCGCACCTTTTCATGCACGCGCAGAATGGCGGCATCGGACGAGGTGCCCACCTCGAAGCGCGCGGTGATCATCGCGCCATCGTCCATCGTCTGCGAATAGACATGTTCGACGCCGTTGATCGCCTTGACGATGGTCTCCATCGGTTCGGACACAAGGCGAACGGCATCCTCGGCCTTCAGCCCCGGCGCCTGCAGCAGGATATTCACCATCGGCACCGAGATCTGCGGCTCTTCCTCGCGCGGAACAACCATCAGCGCGATCAGGCCCATGGCCAGCGCGGCCAGCATGATCAGCGGGGTCAGGGGCGAGCGGATGAAACCCTTTGTCAGGTTCCCCGCAATGCCCAGCGACTGGGGTTTATCGGTCATTGCAGCACCACCGTCTCGCCATCCGCCAGCCCCGAAAGGATCTCGCGCAGAACGACACCGTCCCGTTCATGGCGCTGGCCCAGCATCACGGCCCGTTCGCCCTGATGCGCGCCCTCGACCGTCACGAAATCAAGCCCCGCGCGGGTCGTGATCGCGGATTCAGGCACCAGAAGCGCCTGACGCTGGCCCACGGCCAGACGCACCAGCACGCGGGCATCCACAAAGGCTTCGGCCAGCCCCTCGACCGCCACATCGGCGATCACGCGGCCATTCTCGATCTGCGGATAAAGGCGCGCCAGACGCCCCGTCGCCCCCTCATCCGCGCCGTCGATCCTGATCTCGTCACCCTCGCGCAGCGCGCGGGCATGGCGTTCGGGAATGGCCAGCCGCAGGAAGAACCCGCCGCCGCCGATGGTCGCCACCGCCTCGCCCGGCATCACAACGGCCCCGGCTGCCGCCGGAACCGTCAGCACAAGCCCGGCAATCGGCGCCAGCACCTCGCCCTCGGTCGCCTGCTGCACCACGACGGACCGTTCGGCCCGCGTGGCGTCAAGCTGCCCGTTCAGCACATCGACCTGCGTGCGCAGCGCATCCAGCCGCTGCACCGTGGTCACGCCGCGCTGCAACAGCGCCTCGCCGCGCTCCAGCTCAGCCTGGGCATTCTCAAGCTGCGATTGCAGCGACTGCAACTGCGCGTCGACGGCACGCAGGCGCAGATCCAGCTTGTCATCGACGACACGCGCCAGAACCTGCCCCGCCTCGACCCGGTCACCCTCGACCACGTCAAGACTGACAAGCGTGCCGCCCAACCGCGCGCGCGCCGGCAGACGGGTCTGCGCCTCGATCTGCGCATAGACGGCTTTCCAATCCGTCACGGGTTGCGGGGTCACGATAAGGGATTCGGCCTGCGCCAAGGGCGCTGACGCTAAAAAACCAATCAGAGCAAAGATTTGCGCTTTCATATGCGCCTCCATGGGGTCCTGCTGGCCCGCTATCGGACCAATTTCATATTCCATATAGTGAATATTTGAATCCGGCACAATGGCAGCGACCCATGAAACATGCCCCGCCCCACCATGATCGAACCCACCTCACCTTGTCCGCGACAGGCTAGGGCGATGCGCCACCCCCTGCCCTGACCCAGATCAAGCCGGGCCAGATCCCTCGCCGCCACCCTCAGGCTTGCCGCCAAGGCTGCGCCCGAACTGCTGACGTGCCAGGGCAAAGCCGGCCAGACGCGCCTCGACACGCGCATTCACGCTGCCCTCGGGATAAGCGCCATCAGCCCCCCGCACCCCGGCATCGACCCCGGTCAGGATCGCGATCCCCTCGTCGATCGTGGACACAGACAAGACATGAAACTGCCCGGCCTCGACCGCCGCCACCACATCGGCCCGCAACATAAGATGGGGCACATTGCTGGCCGGGATCAGAACGCCCTGCGCACCGGTCAGCCCACGCGCGGCGCAGATATCGAAAAAGCCCTCGATCTTTTCATTCACCCCGCCGATGGCCTGCACCTGCCCCGCCTGGTTGACCGATCCCGTCACCGCCAACCCCTGCCGGATCGGCAGATCGGACAGGGCCGACAAAAGCGCATAAAGCTCGGCGGACGAGGCGCTATCCCCATCCACACCGCCATAGCTTTGTTCGAACACAAGGCTGGCCTGCAGCGAAAACGGCATGTCCAGCGCATAGTTCGCCGAAAGATAACCCGACAGGATCAGCACGCCCTTGGAATGCAGCGGCCCGCCAAGCTCGACCTCGCGCTCGATATCCACCAGCTTGCCCGCCCCCATGCGCACACGCGCGGTGATCCGGGTGGGCCGACCAAAGCGGAAATCGCCGATCTGCGCCACCGACAGGCCGTTGATCTGGCCGGTCCTGGCCCCATCCGTATCGATCAGGATGGTCCCGCGCGTGATCGCCTCCTGCATCCGGTCGCGGATGCGGGCGTTGCGCCGCTCGGCCTCGGCCAGCGCCCGCTCGATATCATCGACCGACACCGGCGCCGCCGCGTCCGCGCAATCCTGCCGGGTGCAGGCATAATGCTCGGCCTCGCGCAGGATATCGGCCAGCGCCCCAAGATGCAGCGACAGCTTCTCGCTATCCTCCGCGCGGCGCAGCGCCTCTTCCAGCAGCCGCGCAACGGCAGCCGCCGTCAAGGGCCGCAACCCCTCTCGCCGGATGAACGAGGCCAGAAGCCGCGCGAAAAGCTGCGTATTCTCGGGCGTCAGCGCGAAATCTTCCTCGAAATCGGCCTGCAACTTGAAAAGCTCGGAAAAATCCGGATCCAGCATGACCAGCAGCGCATGCAGCATCCGGTCCCCCACCAGCACCACCCGCAGATCCAGCGGAATGGGGTCCGGCTCCAGCGACAGGGTCTGCACAAGGCTCAACCGTTCCGCCATCGAGGTGATGGCGATGGTCCGATGCTGCAAACTGCGTTTCAGCGCCTCCCAGGCGAAGGGTTCGGCCAGGACGCGCCGCGCATCCAGCACCAGGAAACCGCCATTGGCGCGGTGCAGCGCACCGGGGCGGATCAGCGTGAAATTGGTCATAAGCGCGCCCATATGGGCGATATTCTCGATCCGCCCCACCAGGCGGTTGAGCGTCGGCAATTCCTCGGTCTCCAGCGGCGCGCCCGCCGTGCCGCCCTCGGGATGCGAGACCATCACGTTGATCACGTAGCGCCCGAACTGCGGCAGCCGGTGGATCTTGCGGATCCCCGCCGGAAAGGGGCCATCGCGCCCCTGTGCATGGGCCTCAAGGAACAGTTCCGCATTGCGGATCATGTCCAGCGCGACCTCGTCCAGGTAATGCTGCACGGTGTCGATCCCGGCGAAACTGGCCCGCGCCTCACTGATGCGCGCCTGCACGGCCTGCTCGGCCATGCTGGCATGCAGGGCGATGACCTGCTGGCGATGCGCCCGCACCAAGGCGGGCGCGCCTTCGATGATCGTGTTCAGCTCTTTCTGGAAGCGCGCGATCTTTTCCTCGATCCGCGCCTGTTCATCGGGGGACAGCTTGTCGAACGCCTCTTTCTCGATCACCTCGCCATCGCGGATCGCGGCCACCAGGAAGCCCGAGGGCGTGTTCACGATGCCCACATCCTCGGCCTTGGCGCGGGCGGCGAATTCCTGCATCCGCGCGCTGCCCGCCTCGGCGAATTCGGCCTCCAGCGCCTTGCGCCGCGCCTGGTAATCATCCGCCTCGAAAAGCGCGGGGATCTCCGCGCCAAGATCGTCGACAAGATCCTCCATCTCGGCCTTCAGGCGCTGCGCCTCGCCCGATGGCAGTTTCAGGGCGCGGGGCTTCTGTTCATCCTCGAAATTGTTGACATAGGCCCAGTCGCAGGGCACCGGCCGGTCCGCAGCCTCGCGCGCCAGCACCATCTGCACCGCGCTGTGCCGCCCCGTGCCGGGCGGGCCCACCACGAACAGGTTGAAACTGCGGTGCCCGATCCGTGCCGCCAGCCGGATCGCCTGCATCGCGCGATCCTGCCCGATCAGCCCCTGCACCACCTCCAGCGTTTCGGTCGTCTCGAAACCCAATGTCGCAGGATCAATCCGGCGCCGCAACTGCGCGGGCGTCAGCCCCGCCGGATAGGCCCTGTCATGTTCCGGGTCGCCATGCATCCGCCATTCCCCCATGCCAGACATACGGACGCCGGTACGCGGGGCGATGGTGCGCCCGAACACGGGCAAACCCCAGGGGCGACCGATACGCAACACATCATCATGAACACATTCATTCCACACGATCCGTCGCCCAATATCAACCGCGCCGTGCCGTGACGGCGCAGGATGTCGATCAGACGGTCTGGACCTTGCGCGACAGGATCGCCCGCAGAATGATCTCCAGCTCTTCGCGCCGGATCGGCTTGGGCAGATGGGCGTCAAAGCCGGCCGCGAAATAGGAATCGACATCCTCGGCCATGACATTGGCGGTGACGGCGACAGCCATCGGCTTGACCCCCGGCTGACGGCTGTCGCCTTCGCGCAGGGTCATCAATGTCTCGATCCCGTCCATGCCGGGCATCGAGATATCAATCAGATAGGCGTCAAAGCTTTGCAGACAGGCCAGGCGCACCGCCTCGTGGCCGTCCTCGGCCATCACCGGCTCGACACCGTCCAGTTGTAGCAATGCCTGCAGCACAAGCCGGTTGATCGGATCGTCATCGGCGCACAGGATCGACAGCTTGGCGCAATCCGATACCCAATCCGCCGCGGCACCGGGCTCAGGCGCGGGGCGCGCTGTCGCGGGCGCATCCGGCAGGGGCAGATCCAGGGCGATGGTGGTGCCTTGCCCGGGGCGGCTTTCGACGCGGATCTGCCCGTTCATCGCATCGACCAGCATCTTGACGATGCTCATGCCCAGTCCGGTTCCGCCAAACCGGCGCGTCGTCTCGGCCGCCCCCTGCTGGAACGGCACAAACAGCGTCGTGATCTGGTCCTGCGTCATCCCGATACCGGTATCGCGAATGCTGATCGTGACCTTGCCGGGTTCGGGACGGGTCAGCGTCACCGCGATCTCGCCCGCGCGGGTGAACTTCAAGGCATTGCTCAGCAGGTTGTGCAGGATCTGGCTCAGGCGGGTGGGATCGCCCATGATCGCGGGAAAATCCTGCGGCCGGATATCAAGGTGAAGGTTCACATTCTTGCTGGCTGCAAGACGCCGGTACTGGCCTGTCGCGCTTTGCAGAACCTCGCGCAGGTCGATCGGCAGGGTCTCAAGCTGGACATGCCCCGCCTCGGCCTTGGAGAAATCCAGCACCTCGTTGGCAATGGACAGCAGCAGGTTCCCAGAGCTTTGCAGCTCGGCCAGAAGCGCCGCCCCCTCGCCATCGGGCAGATGCGGCTTGAGCAGCTCGGACAGGCCAAGAATGCCGTTCAGCGGCGTGCGGATCTCGTGGTTCATCTGCGCGAAGAAGCGCGCGCGCTGGCGCGACATGGTTTCGGCCTGCAGCCGCGCCTTCACAAGCTCCTCGTTCATCGCCGCCTCGCGCTGGATGATCAAGGCAAAGCCCCAGGACATCGACGCCGCACCCAGAATGAAGGCGATGATCGCCGTCGACGTCGCGGCGACTTCGGCGCTGCCCCGATCGGCCAGCAGGACCAGGCGCATCACATAGGCCAGCCCGATGATCGCAAAGGGCAGCCCCAGCAGGATATTCAGAAACCGCTTTTCCATGCGCGACAGGCGGATGATGTCCGACGCGGCATAAAAGGCCAGCAACGAATTGACCAAAGACGAGCTGATCATCAGCAGCAGGGCGGTATCGGCGAAAATGGCCATGCCACCCTGCACAAGGCACAAGCTGCCCGAAAGCACCGCAACCAGTCGCCAGTCCAATGGGCGCAGGGCTGTCGCCCGGAACGCGCCATAGGCGCAGACAATGCCGAAATGCGCCCCCGCGATCACCAGCGTCGCAGTCAGCGCAAAAGGCAGCAGATTTGCGGTCAGCACGCCCAGAACCGCCACAAGCAGGGACACGGTGCTGGCCCCGTACCAGAGCGTGGCCTTGTGGAACTGATCGCTTGCCGTGCGCATCAGATAGATCACAAGGGCAAGCGAGATGACCGAAAGGATTGCCGCCACGCTGACAAGAAGGCTGAGGTTCACGGCCATGGTTGCACGACTCCTTCGCTTCCAGCGCCTCGGGCACCCGTCGCGGATCGCATCATCCGCTTCGGATCACACAACGCGGCACCGTGTCACCGGTCTGGCGGCAAGCCGACCCAAGGTCAAGATAGGACACGATCCCGGGACCCACCAGTTCGCCAAACGCACCCGCAATCACCCTTTCGCGGCAAGCCCTGCCCGAAAGGCGGGACGCCGGAAAACCAGCCGGCCCCTATTGCCCGCCGCCCCCTATTGCCCCTTGTCGGCGCGTCCCCACCAGGGTCGCACCACTCCCGTCACCCTCGGAGAGCGCCAGATCAGCCAGCTCACTCCGATCAGATCGGGAATGCCCGCCAGCCCGCGCTGCAGGTTGTTGTAATGCGACTGCCCCCATTCGCGCGGGGCATGGCTCACAGGATAGCTGATGATGTCCCAGCCATCGCGCCGCATCAGCGCCGGCATGAAGCGATGCAGATGTTTGAACCACGGCAGGTCCAGATAGGCCTGCCGCCAGAACACGCGCAGCGCACAGCCCGAATCGCGGCACCCATCGCGCAGAAGGAAGCCCCTGATCGCATTGGCAAAGCGCGACGCCAGCCGCTTCGACAGGGTATCCTTGCGTTTGACCCTTTCGCCCTGCACCATCCCAACGCCCTCGGGCGCGTCGATGAAACGCTCGAACATGCCGCGCAGGTTCTCGGGCGGGTTCTGACCGTCCCCGTCCAGCGTCGCGATCACCGGCGCGCGCGCCGCACGTATGCCGCTGCGCAACGCGGCTGACTGGCCCTGCGACACGGCATGCGTCACGATCCGCAGCCGGTCCCATGTTGCGGCCATCCCGTCCAGCACCTCGGCCGTATTGTCGCCCGATCCGTCATTGACCACGACAACCTCGGCATCGAAATCCTCGGCGATGGGGCGGATGCCGGCCAGAAGACCCGGCAGGTTGGCGGCCTCGTTATGGGCCGGGATCACGAAGGCAAGGCGGGGATCAGTCATATCTTGTCCATGTTGGACCAGATGGCCCAGTCGTCATTGCGGTAATAGATGATGTCAGCGGGGTCCCAGGACGGATGCACCGCGTCCTTGGGGCGTCCGATGATCAGCCCCTCGGGCTCTGCGGCGGCAAAAGCCGCGATCTCTTCGGCTGTGGTCAGGATCGTGAAAGGCTCGGTCAAACGCCCGACGAAATGAAACTCGGAATGATAAAGGCTGGTGACGATCCCGATGTGACCGTCAGCCGGCGCGATCCGTTCGGCAATCGTGCGCGGGGACATGACATCTGTCGCAGGCCCCGCCACATAGGCCAGGTGCAGCGCGGTCAAGGCGACCGGGGCCGTCAACCAGACAAGGTGCCCCCGCCGCGCGATCAACAGGGCCACTCCGATCAGCACCGCCGCCGCAAGGATCGCCGCCGGGATCGACACCATGCGCGCCGCCTCCTCGCCCAGAAGGCCGAACCCCATCAAGGGAAAGGCAACACCCAGCACGATCAGCACCGCCACCGCGCCCCAGGCCCGCCCCACCCTGTCGGGAAACCGCCGCGCCAGCAGGATCGCAAGCCAGGCTGTTTCCGGCAGAAGATAGTTCAACTGCTTGCCGCTGATCAGGCTGAACAGCAAAAGCGGGCCGAAGGCGGCGA
This sequence comes from Rhodobacterales bacterium, assembly GCA_033839205.1. Lineage (GTDB taxonomy): Bacteria > Pseudomonadota > Alphaproteobacteria > Rhodobacterales > Rhodobacteraceae > Seohaeicola. The sequence continues at coordinate 100,260 of JAJLKH010000101.1, forward strand.
TCAGCAACAGCTTCTCGGGCGCATCCAGTGGCATCCGTTTCCAGAACCCCGGCATCCAGCCCCAGGGAAAGACCAGCACCGGGATCAGCGCCAGGTAATACCAGAAAGGCTGCGCATGGGCGAAACTCGACACAGTGCGCCCCGCCGACTGGGTCCACAGAACCGCCTCGCGGTACTCCGGCCCGCCCAGGATCAGCGCGGGCAGCAGCCAGACAAGGACAAGCCCCGCGCAAACCGCCAGCGCCACCCCCGTCCCGCGCAACGCACGCGGACCATGCGGCGCCCAGACGCGCAGCAGCAACAGCACAGGCAGCACATGCACGAAGATGACCGGCCCCTTGCTCATCAGGCCAAGCGCCATCGCCGCGCCCAGCAAGGCCCAGTCACGGGTGCGATGCGCCTCTTGCGTGCCGATCTTCCACAACTGGCCCACCGCCAGCACCACCGCCAGCGACAGCATCCCGTCGAACCCGGTTTCCAGCCCGAAGAACGCGAAACAGCCGAAGGTCGCCAGGATCAGCATCGCCGCCGTGCCGGTCCGCCGGTCCAACCCCATCAGGTCGCTGGTGCGCCCCGTGGCCCAGATCGTGGCCAGCGCAAAAGCAGGCGCCACCAGGCGGCCGGTGAATTCGCTCACCCCAGGTATCCAGACCAGGTTGATCAGCCAGAACAGCAGCGGCGGCTTGTGATCATAGGGCAGACCGTTCTTGAACGGCACGATCCAATGATCGCCCAGCCGCATCTCCCACGCGACCGACAGATAGCGCGTCTCGTCGATCGGCAACAAAGGCCGCAGCAAGACCCCCGAAATGACGAACAGAACGTAGCCCAGTAGAATGAGGCGACGGTCAGGCAGGGTCATTTTTGGGGCGGGATTTCGAAATCAGCATGAGGTTACGGATGTAAACGACCAGACCGAAGGTCTGGCCCAGAATAAAGACCGGATCCTGACGCCAGATCGAATAGATCAGCAGCATCGTGCCGCCGCCGATGGAAAACCACCAGAACATGATCGGCATGACCGAGGCTTTTGCCCTTTCGGACGCAAGCCATTGGACAAGAAAGCGAGAGGTGAACAGGATCTGTCCGGCGAACCCCACGATAAGCATGGGTGTGAAAGCTACGGCTGTCAAAGGGACACTCCCCTGAATATTGACCCACCTGACAATAGCCAACCGCCAGGCTGATGACCCGATACCAAAGGCATGATTCATATTCAACGGAAATAATCTTTTGCACAACCGATGGGCGCAAAGCAGCTAAACGGTCACATGGCGTGCAAGGGGCCAACCGCAAAGACACGCCGAAGTCCGCGTCTTGCTCCAGCCGCCGCTCAGGGAAAACCGCGCCTTACTTTCCGTAGTAATCGCGGAACCATTCCACGAAACGCGCGATACCGTCACGCACATCGGTCTGCGGGCGGTAGCCCGTCAGCGATTGCAGCAGTTCGGCATTGGCCCATGTCGCAGGCACGTCGCCGGCCTGCATCGGCATGTAATTGCGGATCGCCGTCTTACCCAGGCAATCCTCGATCGCTTCGACGAAATCCAGCAGGCGCACCTTGTCGGAATTACCGATATTGACGATGCGGAACGGCGCGACGGGTGACAGGCTGTCGCCGGCGGCAATCTCCTCCGCGCGGGCCGGACGCACGGGGATCGCGTCCATCAACAGGCGGATTCCGCGCACAAGATCATCGACATAGGTGAAATCGCGATACATGTGGCCGTGGTTGTAGATATCGATGGGCCGCCCGTCCAGGATCGCATCCACGAATTTGAACAGCGCAAGATCAGGCCGCCCCCATGGCCCGTAAACCGTGAAAAAGCGGAACATCGTGGTGGGCAGGTCATGCAGATGGGCATAGGCATGGCCCATGCTTTCCGTCGCCTTCTTCGTGGCGGCATAGATCGTCAGTTGCAGATCGGCCTTTTCCGTCTCGACAAAGGGCATCTCCTCGTTGCCGCCATAGACCGAGGATGTGGAGGCCATCAGCAGATGCTTCACCTGCAAACGCCGCGCCGCCTCCATCACGTTGAACGTGCCGATCACATTGGCATCAAGGTAGGACCGCGGATTTTCCAGGCTATAGCGCACGCCCGCCTGACCGGCCAGATGCACGATCATGTCGGGCTGGAACCGGTCCGCGACAGCATCGAACAGCGCCTGATCCTCCAGCAGCCCCTCGGTGGCCGTGAACTGACCGTTCTGCAACAGCATCGCATGGCGGCGCTGCTTCAGGCGCACATCATAGTAATCCGTCATGCCGTCATAGCCATGCACGACGAACCCTTCCGCCAGCAGCAGACGCGCCAGGTGGAAACCGATGAACCCGGCGGTGCCCGTGATCAGGATCTTCTTGCTCATGCTCTGCGCCTCTTGCCTGCCCGCCCGCGGGTCAGTTGTCCTCTTCGGTGAACCCCTGCCGCCCGACCGAGGCATAGGCGACAAACCCGGCCTGCCTTGCATCCTTGGGCGCATAGACATTGCGCAAATCCGCCATGCGCGGCGTCGCCATCTTGCGGGCGATCCGCTTCAGATCAAGCGCGCGGAACTCGTTCCACTCGGTCAGCAGCACCAGCAGATCCGCATTCTGCGCCGCCTTGTAGACATCCTCCTGCCAGTTCACGCCGGGCAGCAGCGCCTCGCCCTCGCGGCGTCCCTGCGGATCGACGACGCGCACTTTCGCCCCGCCGCCCACCATGGCCGGGATGATCGTCAGGCTGGGTGCATCGCGCATGTCGTCCGTATTGGGCTTGAAGGTCGCGCCCAGCACCGTCACCGTCTTGCCGTTGAAACTGCCGCCGCACAGGTCCAGCAACTTGTCGATCATGCGGCGCTTGATCTCGTCATTGACCTTGATCACCGTCTCGGTGATCTGCATCGGGATCGAATGATCCTGCCCGATCCGCGCCAGCGCGACCGTATCCTTGGGAAAGCACGACCCGCCATAGCCGGGACCTGCATGCAGGAACTTGTTGCCGATCCGCCCATCCAGACCTATGCCGCGCGCCACCTCCTTGATGTCGCCGCCCACCCGTTCGCACAGCGCCGCGATCTCGTTGATGAAGGTGATCTTGGTCGCCAGAAAGGCATTGGCCGCGTATTTGATCATCTCGGCCGATTCCAGATCGGTCGTCACGATGGGAAAGTCGCGCAGGTAAAGCGGCCGGTAAATCCCCGCCATGACCTCTGCGGCGCGCTCGGACTGCACCCCCACGACCACGCGGTCGGGCTTCATGAAATCCTCGATCGCGGCCCCTTCGCGCAAGAACTCGGGGTTCGAGGCGACATCGAACTCCAGATCGGGATTGGCCTTGCGGATCAACTGCTTGATGTGCCGGTTGGTGCCCACGGGCACCGTCGACTTGGTGACGATCACCACGTAATCGGTGGCGGCGCGGGCCACATCCTCGGCGGCGGCATGAACATAGGACAGATCCGCATGACCATCGCCGCGCCGCGTCGGCGTGCCCACCGCGATGAACACGGCATCCGCCCCCTGTACCGCATCGGCCAGATCCTGCGTGAAGCGCAGGCGCCCCGCCTCGACATTCTTGACCATCAGCGCATCAAGCCCGGGCTCGAAGATCGGCACGATCCCCGCGTTCAGCTTGGCGATCTTCGCCGGGTCCTTGTCGACACAGACAACATCATGCCCGAAATCCGAAAAGCACACCCCCGAGACCAAACCGACATAGCCCGTTCCGATCATAGCGATTTTCATTCACACGTTTCCCTGGTGACAAACTTCTGGGTTCTCCGGCCCGCGCATCGGTGCCGCGGTCCGGTCTGACAAAAGCGTTATTGCATCTTGCCCCCATGGTCCATCGGCACGGGACAAAACTGCAGGGTTTCTGCCTGCCGGGGGCAAATCGCCGATCATCCCCCCTCTGGCAAGGTCATGACGGCCAGCACCGCGCCCGATCCGGTCAGCCAAGGCTTTTCTTTGTGTGCAGCACGTCGAAGCACTATGTGTGGTCCATTGGCATTCTCACAACACAGGTCATTGATGCTGCTCGAACTTGCACTGCTGCTCGGTCTGATCCTGCTCAATGGTGCGCTGGCCATGTCCGAAATGGCCATTGTCTCGTCCAGGCCCGCTCGGCTCAGGGCAAGGGGCGACCGTGGCGCGCTCATCGCGCTGAGCCTGGCTGAAGACCCCGGCAGGTTTCTGTCCACGGTGCAGATCGGGATCACGCTGGTCGGCGTGCTGTCGGGGGCCTTTTCCGGGGCAACCCTTGGCCTGCGCGCCGGCGCGGCCTTGCAGGATCTGGGCCTCTCCCCGGCCCTGGCACAGCCCATGGGCGTGGGGTCGGTCGTCGTCGTCGTGACCTACCTCTCCCTCGTCGTGGGCGAACTTGTGCCCAAGCAGATCGCCCTGTCCAACCCCGAAGGCGTCGCCGCAAGGGTGGCGCCCGCCATGGCGCTGCTGGCGATGATCGCATCCCCGCTGGTCTGGGTGCTGGATCGGTCCGGCAAGGTGATACTCGGCCTGCTGGGGCAGGGATCCGACCGCAAGAGCCAGGTCAGCGACGAGGAAATCCACATGCTCATCGCCGAGGCGGAAACCGCGGGCGTGATCGAAAAGGGCGAAACCGAAATGATCGAAGGTGTCATGCGGATCGCCGACCGCACCGCAAGAAGCCTGATGACACCGCGCCACGAGGTGACCATCGCCGAAGCAAGCGACACACACGATCAGATCCTCGAGCGTTTCCGCACCTCGGGGCGCACGCGCCTGCCCCTCAGGGATGGCGGCCCCGACGAAATCGTGGGTATCCTGCACAGCCGGGACCTGCTGAACGCCGATCCCGACAGGTTCGACCCCACCGCCATCATGATGCCCGCCCCCGTGATCCATGATGCCCTGCCCGCGCTCGAAGTCGTGGCAAGGCTACGCGCCTCGCCCGAACACATGCTGCTGGTCTTCGACGAATACGGGCATTTCGAAGGGATCGTCACCGCGATGGACGTGCTGGGCGGTATCGCCGGCGGGTTTGACGAAACCGAAACGGACGAACCCAGGGTCGTCATCCGCGAGGATGGCTCGCTTCTCGTGGCGGGCTGGATGCCGATCCGCGAATTTGCCGACCGGCTGTCGATCACGCTGGACGACGATGGCAATTACGAAACCGTCGCGGGCCTTGTCCTGCACCGGCTGGCCGAACTGCCGCGCGAAGGCCAGTCCCTGCGCCTGGGCGACTGGCGGATCGAGGTCATGGACATGGATGGCCGGCGCATCGACCGGCTGCTTGTGCAGAACATCGCGCCGAAACACGTTCCCATCGAATGACCGGGGCGCGCGGGATCACTCCTTCGAACCGGCCACATCCGCCCGGTGCCGCACCGGGTTGATGCGCCCCGGTCAGGCGTTGATCTGGTGCCCGCGGCCGGACTCGAACCGGCACGGCCTTGCGGCCTGAAGATTTTAAGTCTCCTGTGTCTACCATTCCACCACGCGGGCGCGCGGGACGAACGGCGCGACAATAGCCACTGGCGGGACAGTGTAAAGCCGCCCAGCGCCGCCGCGCCCGCCCGACACGACAGCTTGACGCGCCCCCGAAAACGCCGGATCGTGGCCGCATGTTCCCGATCCGCGATCACAACCCGTCCCAAAAGACGCCCTATGTCACCTACGCGCTGATCGTGGTGAACGTGCTGGTCTTTGCCAGCTACTGGGACCTGTTTTCCAACCCGCGCGCGCTGAACGCCCTGTTTGGGGCCTTCGCCATGACCCCGGCCGCGATCACCTCGGGCAACGACTGGCATACGCTCGTGACCTCGATGTTCATGCATGGCGGGCTGATGCACCTCGCGGGCAACATGCTGTTTCTCTACATCTTCGGCGACAACCTCGAAGAAGAACTTGGCCATGTCCGCTACCTTGGCTTCTACCTTGTCTCTGGCTTGCTGGCGGCCTTGGCCCATGTGCTGTCATCCCCTTACTCGACGGTGCCGCTGGTGGGGGCCTCGGGCGCGATCGCGGGCGTGATGGGGGGGTACCTGCTGCTTTTTCCCAAGGCGCGGGTCGATGTGATCTTCATCTTCATCATCTTTTTCAAGATCTTCCCGGTCCCGGCCTGGGTCATGCTGGGTGTCTGGTTCGGCCTGCAACTCTTCAATGGCGTGGGTGTCGATACGGCAGCCGGCGGCGTGGCCTACTGGGCCCATGCGGGCGGCTTCATCGTGGGCGTCATCCTGCTTCTGCCTTTCTGGCTCAACCGTGGCGGACCGGCCTTCTGGCGCCGCACCGAAGGCCACCCGCCCCACCCCGAAGCGCAGTACCGCATGGTCCAAAGCGCGATCCCCCGCGCAGGGCAGCGCAAGAACGGCGCCCCCAATCCCGCCGAGCCACGGCGCAGCCTGACCGACATACCGCGCAGCGGCCGGCCGCGCCAATGAACACCCCCGCATCCGACACACCCCACCGCCTGACCTGCCATTGCGGCGCGGTCGAACTCTCCGTGCGCCTGTCCGACGGGCTGGCCACGGCGCGCCGCTGCGACTGTTCCTTCTGCCGCAGACGCGGGGCCATCGCCGTCTCAGCCCCGCTGGACGGGATCACGATTGTCAAGGGCGCCGACAACCTGACCCTCTATCAATGGGGAACGGGGGCGGCAAAACACTGGTTCTGCAAGACCTGCGGGATCTATACCCACCATCAGCGCCGGTCCAACCCCAACCAATACGGCGTCAACGCCGCCTGTCTGGACGGCGTGAACCCGCGCGACATCGACCCGGTGCCCTGGATGGACGGGGTCAATCATCCCTCGGATCGCAAACCGGGCTAGGGGTCAGTCCTTGACCATCTTCATGATGATGCATGTCGTGGTGCCGGTGGCGTAAAGCTTGCCATCCTCCACCCCGCGAATCTCGCCCTCGGCCACACCGGTCGACCGGCCCGCATGCTGCACCCGTCCCGTGGCGCGCACCATGGTCCCGATGGGGATCGGGCGGATGATGCTGATCTTGTATTCCAGCGTGGTATAGACCGATCCGCGCGGCACCTTGGTCATCACCGCGCAGGCCATGCAACTGTCCAGCACCGTGCCATACCAGCCGCCATGCACGGTGCCCATCGGGTTCGTGTGTTCGAACAAGGGCGCGCCGACAAAGACCACCTCGCCATCGGCCACGCTTTCGGGGCGGTAATTCAGCGTGGCGCCGATGGGCGGGCCGGCCAATTGGCCCGCCATCATGTCCTGCATGAATTCCAGACCCGAGCGTGACAGCATCTCCTCGGGGGTTGCCAGTTCCTCGGGCCGTGTGGCGATGCGGCGTTCCTGCATGTCTGTCTCCCTGATCTGCGCGCAAGACTGGCGCGCAGCGCAGGGACAGGCAAGGGGCTGTTACGCAACGTTCTCCAGCTGCACCTTGGGCGTGACGCCCAGCGCATGGCAGACATCGCGCGTCAGTTCCGGACGGTTCAGCGTGTAGAAATGCAGGTTCTCCACACCGCCCTCGATCAGTTCGCTGCACATCTCGGTGCACAGCGCCGTGGCCAGCAGGTCCTGCCGCCCGTCGCGGATCGCCTTGTCGAATGCATCATCCAGCCAGGCCGGAACCGAGGTACCGCAGCGCAGGGCGAACTTGCGCGCGCCGACCCAGTTCTCGATCGGCAGGATACCCGGCGTGATCGGCGCGGTGATCCCGGCCTTGGCGCAGGCGTCGCGGAAACGGAAGAACGTATCGGCCTCGAAGAAGAACTGCGTCAGCGCCTCGGTCGCGCCCGCATCCAGCTTGCGCTTCAGCCAATCGACATCGGCGGCGGTATTGGCAGCCTCGGGATGCGCCTCGGGATAGGCGCCCACGCGGATGGTGAACTTGCCCGTCGCGGCCAGCGCCTCGATCAGCTCCACGCTCGACGCGAAACCATCGGGATGCGCCTCGAAACCCGCGCTGCCCTTGGGCGGATCGCCGCGCAGGGCCACGATCTCGGACACGCCGGCAGCGGCAAAGCTGTCGGCAATCGCCAGCGTCTCTTCGCGGCTGGCATTCACGCAAGTCAGATGCGCCGCCACGTTCAGCCCGCTGGACTTGTGCAGCGTCGCCACTGCATCCCGCGTCAGATCGCGCGTCGTGCCGCCTGCCCCGTAGGTCACCGACACGAAACGCGGCGCCAGCGGCGCCAGAACCTGCACCGTATCCCACAGGCGGAACGACGCCTCCAGGTTCTGGGGCGGGAAGAATTCGAAGGAAACGGAGGGCACGGTCATGTCATGAAATCCTGTTCTGGGTTGTCCCCTTGTCGCAAACCCTCATATGTGAGACAACTTCATAATTCTCAAGGTCATCATGAGGACCACCACATAATGCATATCGAGTTCCGCCATCTGCGTACCATCAAGGCGATCCATGAGGCGGGCGGCCTTGGTCGGGCCGCCGACCTTCTGAACATCACGCAATCCGCCCTCAGCCACCAGATCAAGGGGCTCGAGGATCAGGCCGGGGTCGAACTGTTCGTGCGCCGCTCGAAACCGCTCAAACTCTCGGCCGCCGGTATGCGCCTGCTGCGCGCCGCCGAACGCATCCTGCCCGAAGTGGCCGCATTGGAAGAGGAATTCAGCGGCCTGCGCGAAGGCAAGGCAGGCCGGTTGCATATCGCCATCGAATGCCACGCCTGTTTCGAATGGCTGTTCCCGGTGCTCGAGAATTTCCGCAAGACATGGGGCGATGTGGATGTGGATATCCGCCCCGGCCTGGCCTTCGACGCCCTGCCCGCCCTGATGAAGGAAGAGGTGGACCTCGTCGTCTCCTCCGACCCCGAGGATCTGCCCGGCATCTCGTTCGAGCCGCTTTTTGATTACGCGCCGGTCTTCGTGGCCTCCGCCCAGCATCCGCTGGCGCAAAAGAAATGGATCGAGGCCGAGGATTTTCGCGGCCAGACCCTGATCACCTATCCGGTGGAACGGTCGCGCCTGGATATCTTCAGCCAGCTTCTGACCCCGGCCAAGGTCGAACCGGCCCAGATCCGGCAGGCCGAACTGACCGCCGTGATCCTGCTGCTGGTCGCCTCGAACCGCGGTGTCGCGGTCCTGCCCGATTGGGTGGTGCGCGAGGTCAAGTATTCGTCCGATTACGTGACCCGCCCCCTGACCGAAAAGGGCATCACCCGTAGACTTTACGCCGCCGTACGCACCGAGGATCTGGAAAAACCCTATATGTCCGGCCTGATCCGGCTGGCCGGCGAAGAGGCCCGGCGCCTGCAGGCGGCCTGATCAGCACGTCGCGCGATCGCCGACACGCGGGGTGGCGATGCAACCTCTGTTTGGCGCGGTTTATGGTCGCCCGGTCTTCGGACGCTCGTTCATGCAGCTACGGTCGCAAAATCGCCGCCGCCGGTTTGTTTGCGGGGGGCGTGTCGGAAATCGCGCGGCGGCCCACGGCCTTGATTCCGCGCGGGGGGAAACCAAAACGGGGCCAGCGCAGCGCGCCAGCCCCGCTTCGCAACCGTCAGACGGATCAGGCCGAAAGCTTCGCCGTCATCTCGACCAGGCGCTTGGCCTGATGCGCCACGGCGGCGCGGCCCTTGTCGTCCAGCGCGCCCGCATTGGTCGAGAAACCGTAGGGATTGCCGCCCGCCTCGGCCACCGATGCATCGGTGAAACCGGGCGCCACGATCACCGCACCCCAATGCATCGCGGTCGTGTAAAGGCTCAGGATCGTGCTTTCCTGCCCGCCATGGGTATTCTGCGCACTGGTGGCCGCCGTGAAGGTCTTGTTGGCCAGCTTGCCCGCAAACCACAGCCCGCCCAGCGTGTCGATGAAGGCGCGCATCTGGCTGGCGACCGCGCCATAACGGGTCGGCGAGATGAAGAAATAGCCATTGGCCCATTCCATGTCCTCATGGCTGACCTCGGGGATGTCCTGCACCTTGTCCAGCTGCGCTTTCCAGGCCTCCTGGCCTGCCACCACATCGGCGGGGGCGGTTTCGGCGATCCGGCGCAGGCGCACATCGGCCCCTGCCGCCTTCGCGGCCTCGGCAGCGGCAAGCGCCACCTGGTGATTGGTGCCATAGGTCGAATAGAACACGATGGCGATACGGGCTTGGGTCATTGATAAGCTCCTCAGGGGAATGTCTGGATCGCGCCATTCGATCTGGCGCTTGAACCGCCATATATGCCGTTGCCCCCGCGCCGTCCTGTGCGCCGCAACGCAGCCCCTGTGCGCAATTTCGCAAGCCGCACACCCGGGCCGTTCTACCCTTGGCAAGCGGCCCCCCAACGCGTATACGCGCGGCCTGACAGACAGGAGCCGGACGATGCAGGGCAGCGCAAATCTCAACATCATGATCAAGGCCGCGCGCAAGGCGGGTCGGTCGCTGGTCAAGGATTTCCGCGAGGTCGAGAACCTCCAGGTCTCGATGAAGGGCGCGGGCGATTTCGTCAGCCGCGCCGATCTGGCCGCCGAGAAGATCCTCAAGGATGAACTGCTGGGCGCGCGCCCGACCTATGGCTGGCTGGCCGAGGAAGGCGGCGAGATCGCGGGACAGGACCCCACCCGCCGCTGGATCGTCGATCCGCTGGACGGCACCACCAATTTCCTGCACGGCCTGCCGCACTGGGCCATCTCCATCGCGCTGGAACACAAGGGACAGATCGTGTCGGCCGTGGTCTTCGACGCCGCCAAGGACGAGATGTTCTATGCCGAAAAAGGCAGCGGCGCCTGGATGAACGATTCCAAGCGCCTGCGCGTGTCAGGCCGCAACAAGATGATCGAGGCGATTTTCGCCACCGGCATCCCCTATGCGGGCAAGCGCACCCTGCCCGCCACTCTTCAGGATCTGGCCCGCCTGATGCCCGAATGCGCGGGCGTCCGCCGCTGGGGCGCCGCCGCCCTCGATCTGGCCTATGTGGCCGCAGGCCGCTACGACGGGTTCTGGGAACGCGAGCTTCAGCCCTGGGACCTGGCCGCCGGCATGCTGATCGCCACCGAAGCGGGCGCGCTTGTCGGCCCGATCCGCGACGGCCATGACCCGCTGCATCACGGCGATATCGTGGCCGCCAACGGCGCGCTTTTCGACCATTTCGCAGGCATCATCCGCGCCCGCCCCTGATCCGCCCCCCTGATCCCGCGCCCCTGGGCGCACCCTCCTCTCCCGGTCAGGCACGGCAACCTCAGGCGCGCACCCCCTCATCAAGTTGCGCTGCATGGCGCGGCACCGTGCGGACCGTGTGATGCAGACGTTCCGACCGGTCCTGCCCGACAATCCGCGCGCGCCGCAGCAGGAACATCCGCGCCCATCCGCGCCATGTGCCGACACGCGGCGCCGCCGGATCGCAGGGAAACCTCTCGTGCCACCCGGCAGGCAGTGGCAGACCGCAGCCTTCGGCCTTCTCCAGCATCCACACCAGCGGGATATTCGACAGGGGCCGCGCGGCATGGAACCCGCCCAACTGGCCACCGACATCGCCATGCGCCCCGTTGAACCAGACCTGTTCCACCGACCCGGTCCAATCGGGCGGACAGTCCCACAGCACGGGCGCAAAGACCTCGCGCGTCTCGTCCAGCGCCAGGGCATGAAACCCGTGCCGGATCGAGGCGCCCAACTGGTGCGAATGAAACGCGTGGGCCGGTTCTGACCATTTCCACAGCACGGGCAGGCGCACCCCCAGCGCCTTGACCGTATCCCAGACGCCGATCATCTCGATCGCCACCTCGTCATGGCAATGCACCCGGCGGAAATCGCGGGCGATATCGCTGCCCGGCAAGGCCTGGTAATGACGATAGGCGGTGCGGATATTGCGCTCGGTCGCGCAATCGGGGCGCAACAGCCCCACCTGGTCGATCACTCCGGCCAGCGACCGCACCGCAAAGGCGCCCCGCGAATAGCCCAGCAGGAAAATCATGTCACCGGGGCGGTAGCGGCTGGCCAGCCAGCCATAGGCGCGGCGGATCTGCCGGTTGATCCCGCGCCCCAGCATGACATCGGGCGCGCGGCGCCAGTCCAGCAGCTGGATGCCCGCCTCGTAGAACACCGAGATGCCCTGCACCTCGGACAACAGCTTGCAGGTCAGGCCGGCATTGGTCTCGCACCCCGGCATCAGGGTCGACATCGTGCCGTCAAGGATGATCACATGGGTCTGCGGCCCCCGTCGCGGCCGTGGCGGATCGACCCTTTCGCGCGCCGCAACCGGCAGGAAAAGATCGGATACCTGTTTACTCAGCCGCCTCCAGATGGTCATTCAACATCACCCACACCCTGTGCGGGGTAAAGGGCATGTCGGCCCGCCTGACCCCGCGATCCCACAGCGCATCCAGCACCGCATTGGCCGTGGCGGCCATCGCCCCCACGGTGCCCGCCTCGCCACAGCCCTTCATGCCCATCGGGTTCGCGGTCGATGGCACCGGTTCTGTCTCGAAGGTGAACATGGGAAGATCATCGGCGCGCGGCATCGCATAGTCCATGAACGTTGCCGTGAGCAACTGGCCATCCGCGTCATAGACGACATGCTCGGTCAGCGCCTGCCCGATCCCCTGCGCCACCCCGCCATGCACCTGACCTTCGGCCAGTACCGGGTTGATAAGATTCCCGAAATCGTCAACCACGCTGTAGCGGTCCACCCGCACCACGCCGGTATCGGGGTCGATCTCGACCTCGGCCACATGCGCGCCATTGGGATAGGACCGCCCTGGCAGGGTCGCGCGCGCCTCATGCACCAGCAGATCGGCGCGGCCATCGGCGGCGGCCATCTCGGCCACCTCCAGCAGCGTGGGCGTCAGGTTCGACCCCGGCGCGCGGAAGCGTTCATCGTCGAAGGTGACGGCGTCAGGCGCGACACCCATCTTCTCGGCCAGGTAGGGGCGCAAGGCCGCCATCATCACATCGACCATCGCCAGCGTCGCATTGGCCTGCGTCGTCACCGACCGCGATCCGCCCGTGCCGCCGCCTTGCGCGATCAGGTCGCTGTCACCCTGCACCACGCGGATCAGATCGGCGGGGATGCCCGTCTGATCCGACAGGAACTGCGCATAGACCGTTTCATGCCCCTGCCCGTTGCTCTGCGTGCCCACATAGATCGTGGCGGTCATCCGGCCCTGATCATCGGTGGCGAATTCCACCTTCGCCCCTTCGGACGGATCGCCCAGGATGCTTTCGATGTAATAGCACAAGCCCATCCCGCGCAGCTTGCCGCGCCGGGCACTGTCGGCCTTGCGCGCAGCGAAACCGGCGCGGTCGGCGCTGCGCTCGGCATGGGCCAGCACGCGGGGGAAGTCGCCCACGTCATAGGTCTCGCCCGTGGCGCTGACATAG
>JAJLKH010000102.1:0-13868 GCA_033839205.1 Rhodobacterales bacterium
GCCCAGTGGCGCGAAATCGAAATGACGTTCAATCCCGAGAACATGAGGATCAGATGATGACACGTGTGTTGACCCTGCTGGCGGCCATGGTCGTTCTTGCCTTGCCGGCGGCGGCTCAGACCGGCCCGCTGCGCATCGAGATCACCGAGGGCGTGATCGAGCCCTTGCCCTTCGCCAATCCCGATTTCGTGGCCGAGAATGCCGCGGCGGCGGAACTGGCGCGGGCCATCTCGCGCGTGGTGGCGGAGGATCTGACCGGAACGGGCCTGTTCCGCGAGATCCCGGCCAATGCCTTCATCAGCCAGATCACCAGTTTCAACAGCCCCGTGCAATTCGCCGACTGGCGCGCGATCAATGCGCAGGCGCTGATCTCGGGCGCGGTCAGCGTGGGCAGCGATGGGTCCGTCGCGGTCAAGTTCCGCCTCTATGACGTGTTTGCCGGGCAGGAGCTGGGCGACGGGTTGCAGTTCAACGGCACGCAGGCCGGCTGGCGGCGCATGGCGCACAAGGTGGCCGATGCTGTCTATAGCCGGATCACGGGCGAGGGCGGGTATTTCGACAGCCGCGTGGTCTACGTGGCCGAGACCGGCCCCAAGGATGACCGCCGCAAGCGTCTGGCGATCATGGATTACGACGGCGCGAACGTGCAGTACCTGACCGACAGCAATTCCATCGTGCTGGCGCCGCGGTTTTCACCCACCGGCGACCGTATCCTGTTCACCAGCTACGAATCCGGCTTTCCGCGCATCTATGTGATGGATGTCGCATCGGTCGGGCGGCGCGCGCTGCCCACGCAGGAGGGCACGATGAGCTTTGCGCCCCGTTTCGCCCCCGATGGCAATACGGTCGTCTATTCGCTGACGACGGGCGGCAATACCGACATCTACCGGATGGACATCAATTCAGGCGCGACCACGCGGCTGACCTCGACCCCGTCGATCGAGACCGCGCCCAGCTTCAGCCCCGATGGCAGCCGGATCGTGTTCGAGAGCGACCGCAGCGGCACCCAGCAGCTTTACATCATGAGCGCCGGCGGCGGCGAGCCGCAGCGCATCAGCTTTGGCCAGGGCCGTTACGGCACGCCCGTCTGGTCGCCGCGCGGTGACCTGATCGCCTTTACCAAGCAGTCGAAAGGCCGCTTCCATATCGGCGTGATGCGCACCGACGGATCCGAAGAGCGGCTGCTGACCGCGTCCTTCCTGGATGAGGGCCCGACATGGTCGCCCAATGGCCGCGTGATCATGTTCACCCGCGAGACACAGGGCGAGTCCGGGGCGGCCTCGCTCTATTCCGTGGATATCTCGGGGCGCAACCTCAAGCAGATCAGGACCGAGGGCGGGGCATCCGATCCGGCATGGTCCCCGTTGCAAAGATAAGCCGATCGCGCGGGCATCGATTCCCTTGCCCGCGCGATTGTGTTAAGAACACGTAAGACACAGGCAACTCCAGATGACACACAACAAAAACGAGGCATCCCCCATGGCACTTCTTTCGCGCGGCATCATCCTGGCATCGGTCCTTGCACTGGCCGCATGTACGAACCCCGACCGTTTCGACAGCGCAGGCGGAGCCGGTGGCGCGGGCGGCGTCGGCGGCATCGGCGCACCGGGCAGCGCATCGGACCCGCGTTCGCCGCTCTATTTCCAGCAGACCATCGGTGATCGCGTGCTGTTCGCGGTCGACCAGTCGTCGATCACGCCGCAGTACCAGGCGGTTCTGGACGGTCAGGCGCAGTGGCTGATGACCAACACCGACTATGTCGCGATCATCGAGGGCCATGCGGATGAGCAGGGCACGCGCGAGTACAACCTTGCCCTTGGCGCGCGCCGCGCCAATGCCGTGCAGGAATACCTGATTTCGCGCGGTGTCGCGCCCACCCGCCTGCGGGTGATCAGCTATGGCAAGGAACGTCCGATCGAGCTGTGCAGCGACGAGGCCTGCTATTCCCAGAACCGCCGCGCCGTGACCGTGATCTCGGCTGGCCTGTCGGGCTGATCGGGGGGCTTTGATGACGCATCGCGCTGCATCCCGGCCCGGGCCGATCCCCGCCGTCCTGCGTCTGCCGGTCATGGCGATTGTGCTGGGCCTTGGCCTGGCGCTGCCGCAGGCCGCCCCGGCGCAGGACAGCCAGACCCTGGCGGATATCCGGCAGGAAATGTCGGTTCTTTTCGTCGAGGTGCAGCGCCTGCGCCGTGAATTGTCCACCACGGGCGCGCCGGGGGTGACCATCCCCGGCGGCAGCGTTCTGGACCGTGTCGGCCTGATGGAAAGCGAGTTGCAACGCCTGACCCGCAAGACCGAGGAACTGGAATTCCGCATCAATGCCATCGTCTCGGATGGCACGACCCGCCTGGGCGACCTGGAATTCCGCCTTTGCGAGCTGGAACCGGGCTGCGACATCGGCAAGTTGGGGCAGACCACGACGCTGGGCGGCGGCACGGCGCCCGCGACGACGGGGCAGATCGCCTCGCCGCTGCAACCGGCGCCGACCCAGACCGCGCCCGAGACGGAACTGGCCGTCAGCGAACGCGCGGATTTCGAGCGGGCGGCGGCGGCGCTCGCATCGGGTGACTTTCGCAGCGCCGCGGACCTCTTTGCGGCCTTTAATGAGACCTATCCGGGCGGACCGCTGAGCGCCGAGGCGGATGTGAACCGGGGCAAGGCCCTGGCGCAGCTGGACGATGTGCGCGGCGCGGCGCGGGCCTATCTGTCGGCCTTCACCACCGATCAGACCGGCCCGCAGGCGCCCGAGGCCCTGTTCCTTCTGGGCGAGGCGCTGGGGCGCCTGGGCCAGACGCAGGAAGCCTGCACCACGTTGCAGGAGGTGGGCCTGCGCTTTCCGCAATCGCCCAGCGTCGTGACGGCACAAGAGGCGCGCGCACGCCTGGGATGCCTTTGAGCCAGAGCGCCGCTGAGGTGTCGGCGGCGCAAGCGGCTGTTCGCGCTGCGATCCGGCAGGCGGGCGAGGGCGGTATCGCCATCGCCGTATCGGGGGGCAGCGATTCCCTTGCCCTGTTGCATCTGGCCCATGCCGCCCCGGCGGGTGCGATGCTTCATGCCGTGACGGTGGATCACGGGCTGCGCGCCGAAAGCGCGGATGAGGCCGCGCGCGTGGCCGCGATCTGCAAGGGCCTGGGTGTGCCGCATGCCACCCTGCGCTGGCAGGGCTGGGAGGGGCAGGGCAATCTGCAGGCCGAGGCGCGCGACGCCCGTTACCGGCTGATGGCGGAATGGGCGCGGGATCGGGGGATCGGCACGATCCTTCTGGGTCATACGCGCGACGATCAGGCCGAGACTGTATTGATGCGGCTTGCGCGCTCGGCCGGGGTCGATGGCCTGTCCGGCATGGCCGGGCGTTTCCGGCGCAACGACATGACATGGTGCCGCCCGCTGCTTGAGACGGACCGGGCCACGCTGCGCACCTATCTGCGCGGCATGGGGGCTGCCTGGATCGACGATCCGTCCAATGACGACAGCCGCTTTGAAAGGGTGCGCGCGCGCGCGGCGCTTCGGGCGCTGGCGCCGCTTGGTATCGATGCCGCGACGCTGGCGCGGGTGGCGCGGCACATGGGCGAGGCGCGCGACGCGCTGGACGCCTGCGCGGCGGAGGTCGCGCGGGGGACGGTGCGGCAGGATGCGGGGGACCTGCTGCTGGATTGGGCCCGATTGTCGGCGCATCCGCTGGAGTTGCGCCGCCGCATCCTGGTTGCGGCG
This sequence comes from Rhodobacterales bacterium, assembly GCA_033839205.1. Lineage (GTDB taxonomy): Bacteria > Pseudomonadota > Alphaproteobacteria > Rhodobacterales > Rhodobacteraceae > Seohaeicola. The sequence continues at coordinate 3,715 of JAJLKH010000102.1, forward strand.
CTGGTCTGGGTCGCCTCGGCCACCTATCCGCCCCGGCGCGAGGACGTTCTGTCTTTGCTGGATGAGAGCGGCATGGAGGGGCAGCGCACCCTGATGGGATGCGTTCTGCGCAAGGAGCGGGGAGGTTTGCGAATCTTGCGTGAATTCAATGCGGTGCGCGAGACGCGCAGCGCCACCGATGCTGTCTGGGACGGGCGCTGGCGGCTGGAGGGGCCGCATGATCCCGCCTTGTGCGTCGCGGCCCTGGGCGAGGCCGGGTTGCGGCTTTGCCCTGATTGGCGCGATACGGGCCGGGCGCGCGCGTCGCTTCTGGCCTCGCCCGCGGTCTGGCGGGGCGACAGCCTGGTCGCCGCACCGCTGGCCGGATGGGGGCAGGGCTGGATCGCGCGGATTGTCGCGGATTTTCACGACAGGGCGCTTTCGCATTGAAGTAAACCATTTGTTGCCTATTTTACGGCTATGGTTCGTCGCATCTTGCCACGGGCCGCAAGATTTGTGGGAGACATGCCTTGGGCAACGCGCGAAATATCGCTTTCTGGGTCGTTCTGTTCCTGCTGATACTGGCCCTTTTCAACCTGTTCAGCGGATCCGGAAACACCTTGCAAAGCCAGAGTATCAGCTATTCGGAATTTGTCCGCGCCGTGGAAAACGAGCAGGTCAGCCGGGCCACGCTGGACGGCGAGCAGATCCGCTATCGCAGCACCGATGGGCGTGATTACGTGACAATCAAGCCCGAGGATGCGCAGGTCACCGACCTGTTGATCGCCAATAACGTGCCGGTGACGGCCGAAAGCCAGCAACAGTCGGGTTTCCAGACCTTCATCCTGTCGCTTCTGCCCTTCCTGCTGCTGATCGGTGTCTGGGTCTATTTCATGAACCGGATGCAGGGCGGCGGCAAAGGTGGCGCGATGGGTTTTGGCAAGTCCAAGGCGAAGCTGCTGACCGAAAAGCATGGCCGCGTGACCTTTGACGACGTGGCCGGCATCGACGAGGCCAAGGAAGAGCTGGAAGAGATCGTGGAATTCCTGCGCAACCCGCAGAAATTCAGCCGTCTTGGCGGCAAGATCCCGAAAGGCGCGCTGCTGGTGGGCCCTCCGGGCACTGGTAAGACGCTGCTGGCGCGCGCCATCGCGGGCGAGGCGGGTGTGCCCTTCTTCACCATTTCGGGCTCCGACTTCGTGGAAATGTTCGTGGGTGTGGGCGCCAGCCGCGTGCGCGACATGTTCGAACAGGCCAAGAAGAACGCGCCCTGCATCGTCTTCATCGACGAGATCGACGCCGTGGGCCGTGCCCGTGGTGCAGGTTACGGCGGTGGCAATGACGAGCGTGAACAGACCCTCAACCAGCTTCTGGTCGAGATGGACGGTTTCGAGGCGAATGAAGGCGTGATCATCCTGGCCGCCACCAACCGCCGCGACGTGCTGGACCCGGCGCTGCTGCGTCCGGGGCGTTTCGACCGCCAGGTGACCGTGCCCAACCCCGACATCAAGGGCCGCGAGAAGATCCTGGGCGTGCATGCCGCCAAGGTGCCGCTGGGCCCCGATGCCGACATGCGCATCATCGCGCGCGGCACGCCCGGATTTTCGGGTGCCGACCTGGCGAACCTGGTGAACGAGGCCGCGCTGATGGCGGCCCGCGTGGGGCGCCGTTTCGTGACCATGGCCGATTTCGAGAATGCCAAGGACAAGGTCATGATGGGGGCCGAGCGCCGTTCCATGGTGCTGACGCCCGATCAGAAGGAAAAGACCGCCTATCACGAGGCTGGCCATGCCGTTGTCGGCCTGGCGCTGCCGAAATGCGATCCGGTCTACAAGGCCACGATCATCCCGCGCGGTGGCGCATTGGGGATGGTGGTGTCCTTGCCCGAGATCGACAGGTTGAACTGGCACAAGTCCGAATGCGAGGAAAAGCTGGCCATGACCATGGCGGGCAAGGCGGCCGAGATCCTCAAATACGGTGAGGAGAACGTGTCGAACGGCCCGGCGGGCGATATCCAGCAGGCCAGCGCGCTGGCCCGTGCGATGATCATGCGCTGGGGCATGTCCGACAAGGTCGGCAATATCGATTATGCCGAAGCGCATGAGGGATATTCGGGCAATACGGCCGGTTTCTCGGTTTCGGCCCATACCAAGGAGCTGATCGAGGAAGAGGTGAAACGCTTCATCCAGGAAGGCTATGAGCGGGCCGTGCAGATCCTGACCGAGCGCAAGGATGAATGGGAACGCCTGGCCCAGGGTCTGCTGGAATACGAGACCCTGACCGGCGAAGAGATCAAGCGCGTGATGCGCGGCGATCCTCCCGGCGCCAGCGATGACGAGGATGACAAGGCCGACAAGGGCAATGCCGCCTCGGTTACTGCTATTCCCAAGACCAAGCCCAAGGCGAAACCCGCCGGTGGTCTGGAGCCCGAGCCGACGTAATGTCAGCCGCGCCCGATAACGACTGGAACCCCGGGACCTATAGCAGGTTCCGGGGTTTGCGCTTGCGCCCTGCGATGGATCTGCTGCGTGCCGTCCCGCCGCTGCCGGATGGGCCGGTGATCGACCTGGGCTGTGGCAATGGCGCCGCGGCGGCGGCCCTGGCCACCCTTGGCCGGCCTGTGACCGGCATCGACAGCTCGCCCGCCATGCTGGCCGAGGCAGAGGCGCTGGAGATCTATGACAGCCTGCACCAGGCCGATATCGCCGCCTGGTCCCCCGGTGGCGCGCCGCCTGCGCTGATCTTCTGCAACGCGGTCCTGCACTGGTTGCCGGATCATGCCACCCTGATCCCGCGGCTGGCCGGGATGCTGACCAAGGGCGGCACCTTGGCCGTGCAGGTGCCGCATCAGAACAACGCGCCTTCGCACCGGGTCTGGCTGTCGCTGGCCGAGGAGCTGTTTCCCGGCCGGATCGACCCGGACCAGGGCCCCGGCGTTCTGCGGCCTGCGGAATATCACAGGCTTTTGTCGCCGCTGGGTGATCTGAGCCTCTGGGAGACCGAGTATTATCAACAGCTTGACGCCTGCGCAGACGGTCATCCGGTGCGGCGGTTCACCGAGACGACCTATGCCCGCCCGATCCTGGCGGCACTGGATGCGGGCGAACAGGCGCGCCTGATCGCGGCCTATGAGGCGGTGATGGACAAGGTCTATCCCGCGGCGGCGGATGGCACGGTTCTCTTTCCCTTCCGGCGCATGTTCTTTACCCTGACGCTGTGAGAGGGAGCGCAAGCGCGCCGATTGAGCCGAGTTGACATCGGGCAGGGGCGCGGGGGCTGAGGGCACAGGATTGAACCATGCGACAGGATTACCTGCATGATCCCGCGACAGAACGGCTGATCCCGGCGACGGCGCCCGATCGGCAGGTGATCTGGACCGATCTTCTGGATCCCACGCCGGATGAAGAGGCCGCGCTGGAGCGGGAACTGGGCCTTGATCTGCCCACCCGTGACGAGATGCGCGGGATCGAGCCGTCATCGCGCATCTATTCCGAGAACGGCATCCAGTTCCTGACCGCCAACGTGCTGGCCGGGGCCGATACGCCCGATCCGGTGATGGAACCCGTGACCTTCGTGCTGACGCGCAGCCGGGTCGTCACGATCCGCTACCACCGCCCCTATTCGTTGAGCAATGTGCCGCAGCGCGCGGCCGGGATGCAGGCCGATTGCAGCACGCCGATACGTATGCTGATGACGCTGATGGAGGTGATGGTCGATCGCGGCGGCGATATCCTTGAGGCCGAAAGCCGGCGGCTGGATCTGCTGAGCCGCCAGATCTTTCAGCCTGCCGCGGGCAAGGCGCGCGGCGCGGGCGGTGTCGACCTGTCGGCGGTGATCGCGCAGATCGGCCGGCATGGCGAGTTGAATTCGCGCCTGCAGGACAGCCTTGTGACGATCGAGAGGATCGTCAACCACATGGCGCAGATGCGCCTGTCCGGGCATGAGGACCCGGCCGCCGCCACTGACGCGCAGGTCAGCGCGCCGCATCACCAGGCCCTTGGGCTGAACGGGCGCGACAAGCGCCTGCTGCGCGACATCACATCCCTGATCGACTATACCGAGGCGCAATCCCACCGGGTCAGCTTCATGCTGGAGGCGACTCTGGGCCTTTTGAACATCCAGCAGAACGGGATCATCAAGATCTTCTCGGTCGCGGCGGTTGTCTTTCTGCCGCCCACGCTGATCGCGTCGATCTACGGGATGAATTTCGTACACATGCCCGAACTGGCGGCGCCCTATGCCTATCCGCTGGCCTTGGGGGGCATGGTTCTGTCGGCGATCCTGCCCTATCTGTTTTTCAAACGGAAAGGCTGGCTCTAGTGTCCGCGCAACCGGGCGTCTTGCGTGCCGAGTCGCCCCTGTCTGGTTTGTGAAAGGACCCACCGCCATGCCCGCCCTCAAACCCACCGCCTTCAACGCCCGTGTCATCTGGATGGGTGTCGTGACATCCGAGGATCGCAAGGCCCTGCTGGCCGAGCCGCGCGAGGCGCTGGACCTGACCTTCGAGGGGATCGCGGGATCGGTGCATGGCGGGCGCACGCGGGCCTCGTGTTCGCGCGTCACGTCGCAGCATCCCAGGGGCACGCCCATCGCGAACGAGCGGCAGCTGTCGATCCTTTCGGCCGAGGAGATGGCCGAGATCGCCGCGACAATGGGGGTGGAGCGCCTTGATCCCGCGCGGCTGGGCGCCTCGATCGTGATCGAGGGGATCCCGGACCTGAGCCATCTGCCGCCCTCGTCGCGCCTGCAGGCGCCATCGGGTGCGACGCTGGTCGTCGACATGCAGAACCGGCCCTGCATCCTGCCCGCGCGCAGCCTTGAGACGGTGCATCCGGGGCAGGGCAAACTGTTCAAGCCCGCCGCCGAAGGGCGGCGCGGCGTGACCGCCTGGGTGCAGCGCGAGGGGCGCATCGCCCTTGGCGACGAACTGCGCCTGCATGTGCCGGATCAGCGCGCCTGGGCCCATCTGGAGGACGCGCGGCGCGGCTGAGCCCGGACTGATGGCCGCAAAACGCATGCAGCGGCATACAAGGCCGCAAGCCGCAATCCAAATGTCGGAAACACGACCTTTACGGCGGCCCGGCCCCTGTATAGCCAAGGAAGGACGGCCCGACCGGCCGAAAGAGGGAAGAGAGACATGACGTTCAGATCCGACATCGAGATCGCCCGCGACGCGCGCAAGCAACCCATCCAGGACATCGGTGCAAAGCTGGGTATCCCGGCCGCGGATCTGCTGCCCTATGGGCATGACAAGGCCAAGATCAGCCAGGATTTCATCTCGTCCGTGCAGGATCGCCCCAATGGCAAGCTGATCCTGGTGACGGCGATCAACCCGACGCCTGCGGGCGAGGGCAAGACCACCACCACGGTGGGGTTGGGCGATGGTCTGAACCGGATCGGCAAGAAGGCGGCTGTCTGCATCCGCGAGGCCAGCCTTGGCCCCTGTTTCGGCATGAAGGGCGGGGCTGCGGGCGGTGGCTATGCCCAGGTCGTGCCGATGGAAGAGATGAACCTGCATTTCACCGGGGATTTCCACGCCATCACCTCGGCGCACAACCTGCTGTCGGCGATGATCGACAACCATATCTACTGGGGCAACGAGCTTGAGATCGACGAGCGCCGCATCGTCTGGCGCCGCGTCATGGACATGAACGACCGCGCGCTGCGCGATATCGTGGTCAGCCTGGGCGGCGTCGCCAACGGGTTCCCGCGCCAGACCGGGTTTGACATCACCGTGGCGTCAGAGGTGATGGCGATCCTGTGCCTTGCGACCGATCTGGATGACCTGGAGCGGCGGCTGGGCGATATCGTCGTGGCCTATACGCGCGAGCGCAAGCCCATTTTTGCACGCGACATCAAGGCCGATGGCGCGATGACGGTGCTGCTGAAAGATGCGATGCAGCCGAACCTGGTGCAGACGCTGGAGAACAACCCGGCCTTCGTGCATGGCGGACCCTTCGCCAATATCGCCCATGGCTGCAATTCGGTCATCGCCACCACGACCGCGCTGAAACTGGCCGATTACGTGGTGACAGAGGCCGGTTTCGGCGCCGACCTGGGGGCCGAGAAGTTCATGAACATCAAGTGCCGCAAGGCCGGGATCGCGCCCGATGCGGTGGTGATCGTGGCGACCGTGCGCGCGATGAAGATGAATGGCGGCGTGGCCAAGGCCGATCTGGGCGCGGAAAACGTGGCCGCGGTGCGCGCGGGCTGTCCGAACCTGGGCCGCCATATCGGCAACGTCAAATCCTTCGGCGTGCCGGTCGTCGTGGCGATCAACCATTTCGCGGGCGATACCGCGGCCGAGGTGCAGGCGGTCAAGGATTACGTGGCCGAGCAGGGCGCCGAGGCGGTGCTGTGCAAACACTGGGCCGAGGGTGGCGCAGGCACCGAGGACCTGGCGCGCAAGGTCGTGGCCCTGGCCGAAAGCGGCAAGGCGCAGTTCGCGCCGCTCTATCCCGACGAGATGCCGCTGTTCGAGAAGATCGAAACCATCGCCAAGCGCATCTATCACGCCGACGAGGTGCTGGCCGATGCCAAGATCCGCACGCAGTTGAAGGAATGGGAAGCCGCAGGTTACGGTCATCTGCCGGTCTGCATGGCCAAGACGCAGTATTCCTTTACCACCGATCCGGGCCGTCGCGGCGCGCCGGTGGGCCATTCGGTGCCGGTGCGCGAGGTGCGCCTGAGCGCGGGGGCGGGATTCATCGTCGTCATCTGCGGCGAGATCATGACCATGCCGGGCCTGCCGCGCGTTCCCAGCGCCGAGGCGATCCGGCTGAACGACGCGGGCCAGATCGAGGGCCTGTTCTGAACACGCCGCCGGGGATGCCTCCGGCGGGGATATTTGCAGCAAGAAGAAACGAGGAGTGCGGCGCATGACGGCCAGCATCATCGACGGCAAGGCATTCGCAGCGGGGCTGCGCGACAAGGTGGCGGGGCATGTGGCCGCATTGGCCGCGGATCATGGGCTGGTGCCGGGACTGGCGGTGGTGCTGGTGGGCGAGGACCCGGCCAGCCAGGTCTATGTGCGCTCGAAGGGGAAGATGACGGTCGAGGTCGGCATGCAATCCTTCGAACATCGCCTGGCGGCCGATACCGACGAGGCGACGCTGCTGAAGGTGATTCAGGATCTGAACAATGATCCGCAAGTACATGGAATTCTTGTGCAATTGCCGCTGCCGGATCACCTGGATTCAGACCTGGTGATCAATGCGATCGACCCGGCCAAGGACGTGGACGGCTTTCACATTTCCAACGTCGGGCTGCTGGCGACGGGGCAGAAGGCGATGGTGCCCTGCACCCCGCTGGGCTGCCTGCTGATGCTGCGCGCCCATCATGGCAGCCTGTCGGGGATGGAGGCGGTGGTGATCGGCCGTTCCAACATCGTGGGCAAGCCGATGGCGCAGTTGCTGCTGGGCGAAAGCTGCACGGTGACGATCGCGCATTCGCGCACCCGTGACCTGCCGGGCGTGGTGCGGCGGGCCGATATCGTCGTGGCCGCCGTGGGTCGGCCGCAGATGGTGCCGGGCGACTGGATCAAGCCGGGCGCGACCGTGATCGACGTGGGCATCAATCGGATCGACGCGGGCGAGGGCAAGACGCGCCTGGTGGGCGATGTGGATTTCGACAGCGCCCTTGGCGTGGCGGGCGCGATCACGCCGGTGCCGGGCGGGGTGGGGCCGATGACCATCGCCTGCCTGCTGGCCAATACCGTGACCGCCTGCTGCCGGGCCAACGGATTGCCGGAGCCCGAGGGTCTGACGGCCTGATCCTTTCGCGGGGCGCAAGCGGGGGCCACGGCCCCGGGGTCAGGATACCCCGTCCACCGGGATCATCGTGCCCTGCAGTACCGCGATCAGGGTCTGCTTGCCATCCTGCAGCGCATGCACATCGGCGCCCACCACCATCAGGCGCCGCCCCGGTTTGATCACCCGCCCCGTGGCGACCAGAAGATCACCCCGCGCCGGGGCGAGCAGGTTGATCTTGATCTCGGCGGTGAGCACGTCCTGATCCGCGGCCATCAGGCTTAACGCGGCGTAGCCCGCGGCGCTGTCACCCAGCGAAAAGGTCAATCCGGCATGGCCGAACCCCTGCTGCTGGCGCGTGCCGGGCAGAATGGGCGCCTCGATCCGCACCTCGCCGGGGGTGACGGAGGCCAGCCGCGCGCCGATGGTCTGCATCATTGTTTGCGCGGCGAAGCTTTTGGCGATGCGGTCGGTTATGGCCTGGTCCATCTGTCTGTCCTTGTTCTGCGAAAGTCGGCCTGGCACAGAGCCATACTACATTGCGCAGATTTTCCGACGGTAATTTTTGGATTTTATCGGTGGTCAGGTCTGGGGTAAGCCCTATATTCGCTTTGGGCGTGTGTGGAGGTGGGTTGCGTTGGTATTTGTTCTGAAAGCGATACGGGCTGCGGCGCGTTCCCTATTGCTTCCGGGAAATATTTCCTTTGGCCTTCTGGCTGTGGTGGCCACGGTGATCACCGGCCCCTTTGATACGCTGACACGTCTGACGGTCGAGGAACGCGTGCTGTACTGGGGCGGCGTTGTCGGTTTTTCGATCTTCATCGCGACGCTGGCGCAGAAACTGGTCTACGAGGTCAACCAGGGCCTCTCGCCCGCCATGATCATCCTGGTTGATTCCGCGGCCATGACGATCCTGTTTTCGCCCATCGCCTATGTCTGGACCGTTCTGTTCTTCGACATCAGCCCGACGATGGCGGATTTCCTTGATGTCGTCGTGAATGTCGCGCTGGTCAGCCTTGTGATCTTCGCCTGCCGCAAGCTGGTGTTCGACTGGGCCAGGATGGCGACGTTCGAACGGTCGCAAAGCGGCGCTGTCCCCGTCGTGCCCCCGGCGCCGGATGGCGCATCCGCCGTTCAACCCCGTCTTGCCCGCCGCATCGCCGAGGATGATCCCGGTCCGATCCGGCGGATCGAGGCGATGAACCATTTCGTCACGATCTTCACGGAAAAAGACAGCTACCAGATCCGGATGCGGTTTGCCGATGCCGTGGACGAGATGGACGGCATTCCGGGCCTTGTCACGCATCGGTCGCATTGGGTGGCCAGCGAGATGGTGGAAGAGGTGGAGCGCCAGAACGGCAGGCTGTTCCTGCGTCTGTGCTGCGGGGCGCGGGTTCCGGTCAGCCGCAAGTATCGCCCCGCATTGGAAGAGGCGGGCCTTGTCTGACCGCGCCCCGATGCCTAGCGCGGCATCGGCACAGCGATCGCCTGCTGCCCGGTCAGAACCGCGATCGCACCCGGCTGCATGAGCGCGTCCAGCGCCTTGTCCGTGCTGCGCAGCCCCCCGGTATAGGTGCCATAGGCCGGCAGGATCACGCGGGTGCTGTCGATCAGGAAAGCGGGGCGGCTGACGCTGCCCGCCCGGGTGCGCAGCTGTGCCTTGGGGTGGTAATGGCCCGAGATTTCGCCCGTGGCGCCGGGCTGTGCGATATGGCGGAAGGTCAGCGGGGGCAAGTGCAGGTCGGCCAGATGAGTGCCGCCCAGATCGACGGGGCCGGGATCGTGATTGCCCTCGGCCCAGATCCAGCGCCGCCCCGCCTGCAGCCGCGCAATCCAGAGCCGTGCCGCGTCGGGCAGTCCATCCTGCGCCGCCAGATCGTCGAAACTGTCGCCAAGGCAGATGACGGTGGTGGCGCCTGTCGCCTCCAGATCGGCTTGTAGCCGGGTCAGGGTGTCCTGCGCCTCATAGGGGGGCAGGGCCATGCCGCCGCGCCGCACGCGCCGTTCGGATTTGCCGAAATGCAGATCCGACACGGCAAGCAGCGCCTGCGCGGGCCAGTAAAGCGCGCCGGATGGCAGGGCATGCAAGGTTTCCCCGGCAAGGGTGAAGGCGTGATGGGTCATGGCATGGGTGATGGCATCGGGCCGGGATCAAGGCAAGGGGATCAGCTTAACCACGCCTCGCGCATCAGTTGATCGGCGGCTTCCGCCATCAGCCGTTCACGGGCCTGCCCCTCGACCGGGACGCGCCCCGCCTCGAGGAAGAGGGGCGCCGAGAAGGGCGTGAGGCGATCCAGCCGGAGCAGGTCGATCCGGTCACCCACGCGTTCCAGCATCTCGCGCAGGCGGCCGAAATCGACAAGGCCGCGCATCGCCTCGGTGCGCGTGATCTTCAGAAGCAGGTGGTCAGGGTCGTATTTCACCAGC